>URJD01000166.1 GCA_900548075.1 uncultured Collinsella sp. | reverse complement strand
GCGCCCTTTGGCGATGTGTACCTGTCGACGCTTGAGTTTGTGGCGCGTGTGCGCAACCGCACGTCTGCCGTGGTGCCCCAAGAGCTCGTGACGCTCAACGCAGTGGAAGATTGTATGGAGCGCGTGCTGGCGCAGGCGCTCTCGACGCTCGACGGTCCGGTCGATATGCTCGACCGTGCGGCACAGCTGCTCGGCGGGCTTGAGCCGGGTGAGGTCGATGGCGCGCTCGAGGCGCACGTGGACCGCAATCGATCTTTCGACGACATCCCGATGGCCGCTGGCAAGCCTGAGGCCTGCTCGCTGCTGCTGATGCTCGTTCGACAGGGTGAGGCTGCCCGCCGCATGTTGCCGATGGCGCCGATCGTCTCGGCCCGTTCGTTTGCCGAGCGTGCCTGGCCGTATATGCTCGCGTGGTCCGACCTGGGGCTTAACGGCAAGGAGCGTATGACGGTCGATTCGCTGGCGCGCGCCGAGGTGCGCCGTTTTGCTGACGAGGATACGAGCGAGCGCGTGCGAAACGAGATGATGGGCGTGCTGGGCGAGCTACTGGGTATTTCGCCCGAGCAAATGGAGGAGCTGCGCTCTGAGGACGGTCAGCGTCGTTTACACGAGGGAATGAAAAAGTTCGAGGGCGAGGTTCAGGACGCCATCGATAAGATGATGGGCGGCCAGAGCGGACCGCAGGGTGGGCCTCAGGGTGGTCCGGTGCCGCATCCGCCGGTTGATCCCCGACAGTTCCCATTCTTCTCGCAGAACTAAACTGGGGATGGGATTCGCTGCCAACCCCGATACTTCAACTAAGCATCTTGACCCCGTTGTGTTATTCTAGAACAGACGTTCGTGAATGATGCGCGGGGCCTTGCCTTGTGCTGTGCTGGTGACGAGGGGAGGTTGGCTTGGTTATCTTGGGCATTGACCCCGGTTTGGCCCATACGGGTTGGGGGATTATCGAGGAGCGGCGTGGCGAGGTTCGCTGCCGTGCCTACGGTTGCATCGAGACCAGCGCGGGCAGCCCGCTCGCGGTGCGCCTGTCGCATATCGCCCGTGACCTTAAGGATGTCGTCGAGCGTTATCGACCCGACACGGCTGCTGTCGAGAGCATCTACTTTGGCGCCAACGTTCGTTCGGCCATCCCCACGGCGCATGCCCGCGGTGCCGCGCTCGTGGCGCTTTCGGAGTGCGCGCTCGAGATTGGCGAGTACACGCCCATGCAGATCAAACAGGCTGTGGTGGGCACCGGCGCCGCGGACAAGCGGCAGGTCGCCTACATGGTACGCACGCTAACACAGCTCGACCACGACCCGCATCCCGACCATGCCGCCGATGCCCTGGCCTGCGCCATCTGCCACGTAAACCTCAGCCGCACCCGCGCACTCACCGGTGGCGAGTTCTATCAACAGAGAGGAACCGGATACTGATGATTTCCCAGCTCCACGGAACGCTTGTCGAGTCCACGATGAGCTCTGCTGTCGTCGATGTGTCGGGCGTTGGCTTTGAACTCGGCATCTCGGGCAGCACTGCGGCCACGTTGCCGACGCCCGGCGGCGAGGTCCGTCTCTACACGCGTATGCAGGTGCGCGAGGACGCCATGACACTTTTCGGTTTTTCCTCAAAGGATGAGCGCACGATGTTCGACCGGCTCGTGTCCGTTTCGGGCGTTGGCCCGCGCCTGGCGCTTGCCGTGCTTTCCACCTATACCGTGGGGCAGCTGTATTCGCTGGTGATGGCCGAGGACGACAAGGGCATGGCCAAGGTACCCGGTGTGGGCAAAAAGACAGCTCAGCGCCTGATCCTGGAACTCAAGAGCACCTTTGCCAAGGATAAGGGCTTTGTGCCGGTCGACGTGATTCCCGGACAGGTTGCGATGCCCGTGCCCGCTGCCGCTCCCACGGCGATCGACGATGCCCGTGCGGCACTCCTTTCCATGGGCTTTAGCCCGCAGGAGACCGATGTTGCCCTGAGCGGGTATGATGGGCAGAATATGCGTGTCGAGGATTTGCTCGGCGCGGCGCTTAAGCGACTTGGAATGGATGCGTGATGTGGGAAGCCGATGACTCTCAGGACCTGTGGGCGACGCCCGGCAACTCGCCGGCGGCATCCATGGCGCACGGCGAGCGCATGGTGGGCTCGGGGCTGACGGCCGAGGACCTCGATGTCGACCGCACTTTGCGCCCCCAGCGCCTGGACGATTACTGTGGCCAGGAGCACATCAAGCAGAGCCTGCGCGTGTTGATCGAAGCGGCGCAGAGCCGTGGCGAGACGCTCGACCACGTGATCTTCTCGGGCCCTCCGGGTCTGGGCAAGACCACGCTGGCTACGGTTATCGCCAACGAGCTGGGCGCTCAGATCAAGACCACGAGTGGCCCTGCCATCGCGCGCACGGGCGACCTGGCGGCCATCCTTACTAACTTGCAGCCGGGTGATGTGCTGTTTATCGACGAGATCCACCGCCTCAACCGTTCGGTCGAGGAGGTCCTGTACCCCGCGATGGAGGACTTTGCCCTCGATATCGTGATTGGCAAGGGTCCGGCGGCGCGCTCGATTCGCCTGGATATTCCCAAATTTACGCTGGTAGCGGCAACGACCCGCTCAGGCATGTTGACCGGCCCGTTGCGCGACCGCTTTGGCATTTCATATCGCCTGGATTACTACACGGTCGAGGAGCTCGCGCAGATTGTGACGCGCTCGGCGACTATCCTGGGCGTGACGATCGATCATCCCAGTGCACTCGAGATCGGCTCGCGTTCGCGCGGTACGCCACGTCTTGCCAACCGCCTGCTCAAGCGCGTGCGCGACTATGCACAGGTGCGCGGCAACGGTCCCATTGAGCTCGATATCTGCCGTCAGGCGCTCGAGTTCTTCGAGATCGACGAGCTCGGTCTGGACTGGATGGATATTCGTATCTTGGAGACGCTTGCCAAGACGTTCTCCGGTCGTGCCGTGGGACTTACGACCCTTGCCAGCGCGGTGGGCGAGGACCCGGGCACGCTCGAGGATGTCTATGAGCCCTATTTGCTGCAGTGCGGGTTGATGATTCGTACGCCGCAGGGCCGTCAGGCAACCCTTCGCACCTTTGAGCACCTGGGGATTGAACCTACCGTTTAGGGCGCTTTATTTTGGCGGGCTGTTGGGCTATCGCTGGGCATCGGGTAAACATATCGCCGTTCATCGGTTATGGGTGTTTTACTATTGCGCGCCCGTGCTATGCTGAATTGGTCTTTTTCTCATTCGGTAACGAAAGGACCGCCCATGCCTACTGACATCGAAATCGCACGTTCTGTCACGCCGCTGCCTATTACCGAGGTGGCCAAGAACGCCGGCGTCGACGTTAAGCACCTTATTCCGTACGGCTTCGACAAGGCTAAGGTCGACTATTCACTGCTCAACGAGCCGACTGATCACCAGGCCAAGCTCGTTCTCGTGACCGCTATCAACCCAACGCCTGCGGGCGAGGGCAAGACCACCACGACCATCGGTCTGGCCGATGGCCTGCGTCGCCGCGGCGTCAAGAGCGCCGTGGCCCTGCGCGAGCCTTCGCTCGGCCCCGTCTTTGGCGTTAAGGGCGGCGCTGCCGGCGGCGGCTGGGCTCAGGTCATCCCCATGGAGGATATCAACCTGCACTTTACCGG
>URJD01000165.1 GCA_900548075.1 uncultured Collinsella sp. | reverse complement strand
GATTGCCGCATCGAGGGCAAGATTGCGCTCGATGGTCAAGATATCCTGGGCGACTGCGACATCTGCCGTTTGCGCCAACGCGTGGGCATGGTGTTCCAGCGCCCCAACCCGTTTCCCATGAGCATCTATGACAACGTCGCCTACGGTCCGCGCGGTATGGGTGTGCGCGATCGCGCCGTGCTCGATGAGCTGGTCGAGGACTCCCTGCGTCGCGCTGCCCTGTGGGACGAGGTCAAGGACAAGCTCAAGGAGTCGGGCCTGGGTCTTTCGGGTGGACAGCAGCAGCGCCTGTGCATCGCCCGCGCACTTGCCGTGCAGCCCGACATTCTGCTGATGGACGAGCCGACCTCGGCGCTCGACCCCGTGTCGACGCTCGTGGTGGAGCAGCTGGCCTGCGAGCTCAAAGAGACCTGTACGCTCGTGGTCGTTACGCACAATATGCAGCAGGCGGCGCGTATCTCCGACTCGGTCGCGTTTTTCTTGCTGGGTGAGTTGGTGGAGCACGCGCCTACCGCGCAACTCTTCAAGAATCCGACTGATCTGCGCACGGCGGATTATTTGACGGGACGTTTTGGCTGATACCATCTAGTACAGGCACCTTTAGGGTTAAGATGCGGTCATGCCGGTCGCAAAGGGGTTCAACATGATCTATTACGTCGAGGACGATGACAATATCAGGGATTTGACGGTCTATGCGCTGCGCAAGCAGGGGATCGAGGCCGAGGGCTTTTCGTGCGATGGCGAGTTTAAGGCCGCCGTGGCTCGACGGGTGCCCGATGCCGTCCTGCTCGACATCATGCTGCCCGATACCGACGGCTTGGCAATTATGCGTCGCCTGCGCGCCGACCGCCTGACGGCGACGGTGCCCATCATGATGCTCACTGCCAAGGATACCGAGCTCGATAAGGTGATGGCGCTCGATGGCGGTGCCGACGATTATCTGACCAAGCCGTTTTCGCTCATGGAGCTTGCCAGCCGTTGCCGTGCGCTGCTGCGCCGCGGCGGTATGGTCAAACAGGCGAGCGATGTGCTCAGCGTGGGCGATATCGTGCTTTCGCCCAGCCATCGCGAGGTGACCGTTGCCGGCGAGTCACTCAAACTCACCTTGCGCGAGTTCGATTTGCTCGAATATCTTATGCGCAAGCCCGGCGTGGTCTTTACCCGTGAGTCGCTGCTGCAGAGCGTGTGGGGCTGGGACTTCGACGGCGGCTCGCGTACCGTCGACGTTCACGTGCAGACGCTCCGCCAAAAGCTCGGCGAGCATGCCAGCGCCATCGAGACCGTGCGCGGCGTGGGCTACCGCTTGGCCGAGCCTTCTGCCGGTGATGGTGCCGAAGGTGACGACACCGCGGCCACCGCATCGGAGGAGTAACCCGTGGTCTTCGCCCCCCAGGGAAAACATACGCTGTCGCACCGCGTTTTTGTGACGATCTTTGTCTGCGCCATGGCGGTTATCGTGGCGTTTACGGTGCTGGGTGCGTTCTTTGTGCAAAACACCTTGGCGGATGCCACGAGTGCCAACCTGGCGCAAGAAACCGAGCTCATTGCTGCCGCCCTCGACGAGCAGCAGGAGCCCATCCCGTTCTTGCGTAGCCTCGATCGCGAGGACTTGCGCATCACGCTGATTAACAAGGATGGATCGGTTGCCTACGACAACGAGGCGTCGCCTTCCACGCTGCCCAACCATGGCGATCGCCCCGAGGTCATCGAGGCCTTTGAAAGTGGTTCGGGTTCCGCGGAGCGCGCAAGCTCTACGCTCGACGAGATTATGCTGTATCGCGCCGTCGCCCTTGATAACGGCCAGGTTGTCCGCTTGGCGCAGGCCCAGCCTGGCGTTGCGGCGATTTTGCTGTCGATGGTGGCGCCGATGCTGCTTATCGCAGCAGCGGGTGCGGTACTCTCGTTTTTTATGGCGCGTCGCGAGTCCCGTGCCATCATCGCGCCGTTGCAAGAGGTGGATTTGGACCACCCGCGCCGTAGCTATGAGCACGCCTATGCCGAGATGGTCCCCATGCTTGAGCGTATCGAGTCGCAGCGCCAGGAACTCAAGCGCCAAATGGCGGTGCTAGCGGACAACGACCGTATGCGTCGCGAGTTCACGGCGAATATCACCCATGAGCTCAAGACGCCGCTTACGGCGATTTCGGGCTATGCCGAGCTCATAGCAAACGGCATGGTCGAGGGCGAGGACGACCTGCGCAACTTTGGCGGTCGCATCTATCGTGAGGCGGGCCGCTTGGCAGCGCTCGTCAACGACATCCTTACGCTGTCTAACTTGGACGAGGCCGAGCGCGCAACTGAGGGCGAGGCGGTGCCCATTGGGTCCACGGAGCCTATTGAGCTCTCGCGTGCCATCTACGCGGTTGAACAGCGTCTTGAACAGGTCGCCCGTCAGGCGAATGTGACGATAAGTCATGAGACCAAGCCTGTGGTCATCGAGGGCGTGTCGCGCTTGATTGACGAGCTCATCTATAATCTGGCAAGCAACGCCATCCGCTACAATCGGCCCGGCGGTACGGTTACGCTGCAGTGCGGCACCAACGACGAAGGCCATCCGTTCCTCGCGGTCGCCGACACGGGAATCGGTATCGCGCCTGAAGAACAGGGCAAGGTATTTGAGCGGTTCTATCGCGTGGACAAGAGTAGGTCCAAGGCACGCGGCGGAACCGGTCTGGGGCTTGCCATTGTCAAGCATGCGGCCCTGTATCATCACGCCACGCTCGATCTGTCGAGCTCGTTGGGCGTGGGAACCACCATTACGGTGACGTTTCCCATACAGCAGGACGAGCCATTCGCATAGCGATACAACATAGATATTGATGTAGACGCCGCATTTGACTTTCGGGTGCGGCGTTGTTGTGCAATTTTACGATTGCTTCCGACATTTTTACAGGAGAGCCTGTTTCTTATGTATAGAGTTTGGTCTCGGTAAAAAGATGCGATAACATACGGACAGTTTTGTCAATCCGAACTGGGGAAATGAAAGGCAAGCTGCATGACCCTTCTCGAACTGTTCCAGCTGCTCAAAAAGCACCTTCAGCTGGTCATCGCCCTTCCGGTGGTCTGCGCGATCGCCATGGGCATCGTGTCCTTCGTTGCGATGGATAATACCTACACCGCCTCGACGAGCATGTACATTCTCGCCAAGACCGACGATAGCGGTCAGATGAGCTACAACGACCTCTCGGCGAGCCAGATGCTCTCCAACGATATCGCCACGCTGCTCGATAGCGATAGCGTTAAGAGCGGTGCTGCCAATGAGCTGGGCCTTTCCGATCTGGATGACTACAAGGTCTCTGTTTCCTCCGAGACGACCACGCGCGTTATTACGCTTTCGGTCACCGGCACCGATGCCAAGGAGACGGCTGAGGTCGCTAAGGCCATGGCAAGCTCGGTGAGTACGGTCGCCCAGAACGTCGGCGCTGCCCAGAGCATCAACGTTATCGACGAGGCCAAGACCCCCGAGGCCCCCAGCGGTCCCAAGCGCATGCTGTACGTTGCCGTCGCGTTCCTCGCTGGCATCTTTATCGCAGTTGCCTATGTCGTCTTGGCAGACATGCTCAACACCCGTATCCGCGGTGCCGAAGAGGCAGAAGAGCTCCTGGGTATTCCCGTTGTTGGCCGAATTCCGGCTATGAAAGGTGGTAAATAGGCATGGCTAA
>URJD01000164.1 GCA_900548075.1 uncultured Collinsella sp. | reverse complement strand
CAAGGCGGGGCCGAGGCCGCCTCGATCAATTTGCGAAAGAATCTTGACGGTACCGTCCTCGAGCACCACCGGCGCGTCGACCGCGCGCTCGTCGCGGCGGTGGCCGAGATGTGCGCTACCGGCACCAGCACTAGGAAGGTGCAGAGGGTAGCCGAGAAGATGGGCATCGGGAGGCTCGGCAGGGGCCGTGTGGGTACAATCGCCGTTAGCCTCGACGCCGAGATAGCCGACCTGGCGGAGGGACGTTCGAGGTGCGCTCGATACCCTTAATCTGGCTCGACGTGACCTACTTCAAGTGCCGCTGCGGGGGCCGCGCGGCTTCGACCGCGGCTGTCACGGCGATAGGCTGCGACGAGTCCGGCTGGAGGCAGGTGCTCGGCGTATCGGTGGTGGACACGGAGTCGCATGACTCGTGGCTCGGCTTCCTGCAGGCGCCGCGCGACCGTGGCACCTCCGGCAACGAGTTCGTCCGTATCCGATGTCCCCGGGGCCTGGTCAGGGCCATAGGCGAGGTCTTCCAGGGGGGCGGCCTAGCAGCGATGCGCGACTGCATGCGCGAGGCCGGCTCCTGGCAGCTGAGGCGCCGTGTGGGCCAGCATCTTCTCTTCGGTCTTCCGCGCCAGGTACGCCGCCACCGCCGTGGCCATGTACCACGCGGCGTGCGAGATGCTGGTGGGGTGCTGCCTGGGGGCGGCAAGGGCGCTCGAGGAGGCGGAGCCTGACGCGCTAGCGCACCTGGACTTCCCACCGTCGCACTGGAAGCGCCTGCGCACCAACAACTTGCGGGAGCGCGCCAAAAGGGAAACCAAACGCGACTCGCGCGTGGTGCAGGTTTTCCCGTCGGAGAGTTCGCTGCTCAGGCTCGTGGGAGCCGTCATGTGCGACTAGGCCGAGACATGGGCCGGCTCACGCTACTTTTCGGAGAGGAAGATGGCCGAGATGCACGACGCGGAGCTCCGGAGGGGCGCCTTGGGCTGTCATGACTGGGCCGAGCTGGGAAAGACCGACAGGAAGATGGTCGAATCCAGCCTGGAGCTTGCTGACGGCGTGGAGACGGCCTAGGATATCGATAGATTCCGGATCCTGGATGCAGGGGGCAAAGTGTCCATTACACCAACTATCGCGACACTACCCGGTCGAGCGGTAGGCGTAGCCGTCCTTCTGGTAGTTTGCCGTGTGGTCGGAGTGGGCGATTGCCATGAGATCGTCGGTCAGGCCAAAGTACAGATGGCGCTGGTCCAGGTCCCCGTACCAGTTGTTGCTGGTGTCGTCCCAGGTTAGGTCCATCTGGCACCATTTGCCGTCGATCTTTACGGCGTTCCAGGTGTGGCCGTTGCCGGTGATGCGGCCGTTGGCGATACCCGCGGCGTCAAGGAGCTTGGAGTAGATGCGCTGGTAGCTCTCGCAGGTGCCCTGGTGGCGCGTGAGGCCGCTTTCGGCCGAGCACCAGTTGAGGTTGTGGTCGTACTCCAGCTGGTCGAGCGTCCAGTCGTGGAGCCACAGCGCCATGTCGTATTCCGAGCCGTCTGTCTCTTGCCTGCACTGGGCCACGGCGTTGTTGACGATCTGCGTGACGCTCGGGCGGGCAGCGTCGTTTACGGCCACTTCCGCCGTGGTGCGCAGGTAGTAGATCCCCTTGTCGTTTTGGGGGTCGTTTCTGTCGTTGTCCATAAAGTAGAAGTAGATGCGGTACGTGCCCGACGCCGTAAAGTCAAAGGTAAAGTCGTGGCCCGCGGTGCCCAGGCTGTAGTAGCTGGCCCATGCCGGGCGCGACGGGTCGCAGACGCTTTCCTGGCTGCCGCCGTCCCAATAGGTGGGCACGTCCATGCGCGCCTTGGCCTGGGACGAGCCGTTGGTCTGGGTTACGTGGAAGGTCGTCGCGGTGCCCGCGGGGACGTCGTTCCACGAGACGGTGAAGGTGACGCCGTTTTGGGCTGCGGTGGCGGAGTGGGCGTAGCCGGTTGCTGCTGCGGCGGAGATCGCCTCGGGCGTGGGGTTGGCTTGGGCTCGGAGGGATGGGACGGGTGTGGTGCCGGTGTCGGTTGCGGCGGCGGTGCCGGGGGTGGCGGCGGTGCCGGCATTGGTGGCGTCGGCGCATTCTGTATTGACTGCGCTGGTGCCGGTGGATGTTGCGGTGCCGTCCTCTACGGTATCTGCTGTCGCATTTGTATTGGTGCCGTCTTCAGTCTTGCCTGTGTCGCTGCTCGTAGCGTCGGCTTGCGCCTGCTGCTCGGCTGTTGGTCGAGGTTGTATGGCTTCCGCGATGGCTGCCATGGACATCGTCGCGCCGACCATGGACGTGCACGCGATCGGGCAGAGCAGGTAGTAAAGGGGTCGTTTCATAGCGGAGCCTCTCGGTGAGCAGCCAATAGGGTCCGAAGGCAGCTCCAGGCCAGCACTCCGCACATATTTTGTAAGGGTTAATTTTACGGGAACCCCAGTCAACATCAGCGAACTTTCTGGGGAATGTTGGGGAGGGGGAGGGGTGGTTGGTTGCCCGGTGACGTTGTGGATCGCGTTGGGCTGACTATGCCTGATGCGGCAAATCCAGCATGAGGCCGTCTCGCGCTTCTTCGAGACTCGCCACCGAGACCTTCCAGGAAAAGTCCGCTAGGCTGCTGCTTAGGTCAAGTTCTGCGTGGTCGTATTTTTCAATTTTGCAGCCCGGGTGATTCTCGTCTGGTAAAAGGCGACATTCGACCGGACGCGACCCGATGATTCGATACTCCTTCTGATATGCATACTTGGGCGTTTTGATAACAAGATTGTGCGGGATGCCCCCAAAGATCTCGCGGATCAGTTTTGGCCCAGGGACGCCGTAGGAGATGGGACCGTGGGCGTAGATGCTTCCGCCTTCGGCAATGTGTCTGTCGGCGAGGCGCGCGAAGCTGGCGTACTGCACAATGCCGATCCATCCGTCCTCGCATCCGAACTCCTGGATCATGCGTTTCGGGATTTTCACAGTGTTGTTGACGATATCGTTCTCGCGGACCGTGTACATGCAGTAGATGGGCAGGGAAGTATATCTGTAGAGGCACACCCCGGGAGCCATGGACGCCTCGAGCGGATCGCCCTGCTCGCCAGGCAGGCCATGATAGTAGCCGGCCGCGTTCATGTAGAGGCGACCGTTTATCAAGTCGTCGACGTATGCCTCCCTGGGAGCGAATTTTAGAAGGTACTCGATGTCGTCTTTTGACATGGCGGATCCTTTCTTGGGTGGAGGTGCCCGGGTCACCTTGTGTGTGCCCCGTTTTCTCATTGCCAAGATAAGAGAAATTCTCAAAACCTTCGTGCCGGATTGACGTGGACCTGCGCCGCTTGGGTGTGCTGGCTCATTGGGACTCTGAGGCTTGTACAGCAAAGAACTCTGGGGGCTTTATTCCGACCTGCTGCGAAATGGTCTGCTAGTTGATCGGTTATAGTAACTCAGCTCGGCTTGACTCTGCGATGTTCACTTCCTTGTTTGCTTCAAGAGCAATTCGATACTGGTCTGCGTATCCGAATTCAAGGGATACGCATGTCGATGCATCGAGGTCGAAAATGTAATTGTATCCAGGGACCGAGACGATAACAGATACGAAGTGCCATGAGTGATCTCGGGATTCTTTTTGGCTCTGTTAGACCAGGATTGACATACATGTGTCCCCACGGTGCCATATCGTTG
>URJD01000163.1 GCA_900548075.1 uncultured Collinsella sp. | reverse complement strand
CGTTTATGGAGCGTATACGATGGGAGCGATGCCTTGGATAAGAACGAGCTGCAAAAGCGTATGGAACAGGCCATCCGCCTGACTGCCCCCGGTCAGCCGATCCGCACCGCCCTCGACATGATCATTGCCGGTCACCTGGGTGCCCTTATCTGCGTCGGCGACACCGAAAACGTGCTCGCTGCCGGTAACGACGGCTTCCCGCTCAACATTTCGTTTACCTCGAACCGTCTGTTCGAGCTCTCCAAGATGGACGGTGCCATCGTCATCGACGGCGACCTCACCCAGATCCTGCGCGCCAACTTCCACCTCAATCCCGATCCCTCGCTTGCCACGAGCGAGACGGGCATGCGTCACCGCACCGCCGCTCGCATGTCGGTGCTCACCGACGCCATCGTGATCTCGGTTTCGGCTCGTCGCGCCGTCGTCAACGTGTACGTCCACGGCAAGAGTTACGAGATCCAGCCCGTCACCACCATCATGAGCTCGGTCAACCAGCTCGTCGCCACGCTCCAGACCACCCGTCAGTCGCTCGATCGCTCCCTGCTGCGCCTGACGGCCCTCGAGCTCGACGACTACGTTACGCTCGCCGACATCACCGGCATTTTCTCGAGCTTCGAGATCATGCAGCAGGCAAAGACTGAGCTTAAGGATTGCATTGTCAAGCTGGGCAACCAGGGCAAGCTCGTGCAGATGCAGCTCGAGCAGCTCGCCGGCTCCAGCATGGATACCGAGTATGACCTGATGATTCGCGACTACGCGAGCGATTCCTCCGAGGCCAATGCCGAGAAGATCCGCGCCAACCTGAGCCGCATGACGCCTAAGGACCTGTCCGACCCGCAGCATGTGGCGGCGGTTCTGGGCTACGACGACCTGGACGAGGATTCCGTCATGACACCGCTGGGCCTGCGCACGCTTTCGCGCGTGTCCGTCGTGCGCGACGGCGTGGCCGAGAAGATCGTCGACGAGTATGGCTCGCTGCAGGAGCTCATGGACGACATCAGCGAGGATCCGGAGCGCCTGGGCGACTTTGGCGTTAACAACCCTGCCATTCTTGCGGACTCCCTGTACCGCATGAAGGGCACCAAACAGGGGAACGCATAATGGCGCCCGTATGCGCCGTGGTCGTTGCCGGTGGCAGCGGCCAGCGCTTTGGAAATCCCGGCGGCAAGCAGCTCGTCAATGTAGCGGGCCGTCCGCTTATGAGCTGGTCCATCCGCGCGTTCGATCGTAGCGACAAGGTCGGCCACATTGTGGTGGTGTGTCCTGCCGAGCGCCGTGCCGAGATGCGCTGCCTGGCCATCGACCCGTTTGACTATGACACGCCCATCAGTTTTGCCGATGCCGGCGATACCCGTCAGGATTCCACCCGTGCCGGCGTGCACGCGGTTCCGGCGGGTTTCGAATATGTCGCCATTCACGATGGCGCTCGTCCGCTCATTACGACCGAGGCCATCGACCACGCTATCGACGTGCTCGTGAGCGACCGTGCCCTCGATGGTGTCGTGTGCGGCCAGCCCGCCATCGACACGCTCAAGATCGTCGATGGCGACAACATCGTCGAGACGCCGCCGCGCGAGCTGTACTGGGCCGCGCAGACGCCGCAGATCTTTAGCGTCGACGCCATGAAGCGCGCCCATGCCGCGGCGATTGCCGAGGGCTTTATCGGCACGGACGATTCATCACTGGTCGAGCGCATGGGCGGGCGCGTCCGCTGCGTCCAGAGCCCGCGCGATAACCTTAAGGTGACGGTGCCCGAGGACCTGCGTCCCGTAACCGCGATTCTGCTCGGTCGCATGGCCGAGGGAGAGGACCTTCCCCATGTTCAGTAACCTGCGCATTGGCCATGGCTACGACGTCCACCGCCTGGTGGAGGGGCGTCGATGTATCATCGGCGGGGTTGACATTCCCTACGAGCGCGGCCTGCTGGGCCACTCGGATGCCGATGTGCTCGCGCACGCCTTGGCCGATGCCATTCTGGGCGCCTGCCGCGGGGGAGATATCGGCAAGCTATTCCCCGACACCGATCCTGCCTACGAGGGTGCCGATTCGATGGTGCTGCTCGCTCGCGTGATGGACTATGCGCGCGAGCTGGGCTTTGAGTTTGTCGATGCCGACTGCACCATTGCCTGCCAGCAGCCTAAGATCACCCCGCACCGCGATGCCATGCGCGCCAACCTCGCCCATGCTCTGGGCGTTGACGTCGAAAACGTGGGCGTCGCCGCCACTACGACCGAAAAGCTCGGTTGGGAAGGCCAGGGCGAGGGAGTCGGCGCCTGGGCCGTCTGCCTGCTACAGAAAACCGTTAAGGAGTAACGAATGCGTATCTACAACAGCGCTACCCATAAAAAGGAAGAGTTTCAGCCCATCGAGTCCGGCAAGGTCCGCATGTACGTGTGCGGCCCCACGGTCTACGACAACATCCACATCGGCAATGCCCGTACGTTCATCAGCTTTGACGTGATTCGTCGCTGGCTCATCGCGAGCGGCTACGAGGTCACGTTTGCCCAGAACCTCACCGATGTCGATGACAAGATCATCAAGCGCGCCAACGAGCAGGGCCGCACTGCCGCCGAGGTCGCGACGGAGTTCTCGGACAAGTTCATCGGCGTCATGCGCGCCGCCAACGTGCTCGATCCCGATGTGCGCCCCCGCGCCACCAAGGAGATCGGCCCCATGATCGCCATGATCAAGACGCTTATCGAGCAGGGCCACGCTTACGCAGCCGATAACGGCGATGTGTACTTTGCCGTGCGCAGCGATCCCAACTATGGTCAGGTCTCGGGCCGCAACATCGACGACCTTATGGTTGGCGCGCGCATCGAGGAGAACGAGGACAAGAACGACCCGCTCGACTTTGCCCTGTGGAAGGCCGCTAAGCCCGGCGAACCCAGCTGGCCGAGCCCCTGGGGCGAAGGCCGTCCCGGTTGGCACACCGAGTGCGCCGCCATGGTGCATCGCTACCTGGGCACCCCGATCGACATCCACGGCGGCGGCTCCGACCTTGCCTTCCCGCATCACGAGAACGAGTGCGCCCAGGCCACCTGCGCCTGGCACCAGGGCTTCTCCAACACCTGGATGCACACGGGCATGCTGCTGGTCGGCGGCGAGAAGATGTCCAAGTCGCTCGGAAACTTCTTTACGCTGGCCGAGGTCCTCGAGCAGCACTCCGCTGCTGCCCTGCGCCTGCTGATGCTGCAGACGAGCTATCGCTCGCCGCTCGACTTTTCTTGGGAGCGCCTGGAGGGTGCCGAGAACTCGCTCACGCGTATCGCCGGTACGGTCGAGAACCTGCGCTGGGCCGCGAACCATGCGACGGCCGATGCCGATGAGGCAGCATCCGAGGCGTTTGCCGCCAAGGCCGCCGAGACCCGTGCCACCTTTAAGGAGTGCATGGACGACGACTTTAACACTGCCGGTGCCATGGGTGCTGTCTTTGGCTTTGTGACCGAGTGCAACCAGTACCTGGAGCAGGCGGGCGATGCTGCCGACAAGGCCGCTGCGCTTGCTGCCGCCGATACGCTGGTTGAGCTGCTCGACACATTTGGCGTTGAGCTTCCCGAGCCCAAGGTCGAGCTGCCGCTGGGCCTGCTGGGCGTTGCCGCCGGCCTGGTCGCCTACACGGGCGACGACGTGGACGAGGCCGCTGCCAAGATTCTCGAGGCCCGCGCCGAGGCCCGCGCCGCCAAGAACTGGGATCTGGCCGACGCCATCCG
>URJD01000162.1 GCA_900548075.1 uncultured Collinsella sp. | reverse complement strand
CGGAAAGCACATTAAGTGCTTTCCTTTGCGTGCGGAACTCGCGACAAACTTAACCGCCCCGCCCGGCAGGCGAGCTGCGGAAACTCGGTCGGTCCAGAGCAATATCGGCGGAACGGAATTCTGGCTGAGGATCTGTTCGCGACAAAGACTCAATGGGCAGTTCCCTCTATGTCCTTCTGTAAGTTGCGGTGAAATAGGGACTGATTTTGCGGTTGAAACGTTTAAACAGTCCTTATTTCACCGCAAGTTAGAAGAAGGGGCATGAAAAAGGCGGAGGCCCTGGAAAGGGACTCCGCCTTTGTTACAGGGGGGCGATGGTATTCGCGTGTTGCGGGGTTAGACCAGACGGGCGTTGATCGTCTTGGCGATCTCGGCGGCGTCGGTGGAACCCTTGACGGTGGCACGGAAGTCCTCGTCCATGAGCGCCTCGGCAACCTTGGACAGGATCTTGAGGTGCGTAGTACCGGCCTGTGCACCCGGGATGAGCAGGGCGATGGCCGCGTTGACGGGAGCGCCGTCCATGGTGTCCCAACCGGTCACGCCGGACTCGTCCTTGACGACGATGACGGCAGCCTCGGTAATGGCGTCGGACTTGGCATGCGGGATGGCAAAGCCCTCCATCATGCCCGTGGTGCCCTCGGCCTCGCGGGCCAGGAAGGCGTTCATCACGGCGTCGGCGTCGCTGGCGATACCGGCCTTGACGGCCTGGTTGGAAACGAAGCTCAGGGCCTCGTCACGAGAAGCGAAGTCCTCGGCGACAAAGACATTCTCGACCTTCACGAAGTCGGAAGCCTCGGCCTTGGGAGCCTCGACGGCAGCGGCCTTGGGGGCTTCAACCGGCTTGGCGGGAGCGGCAGGAGCGGCCTTCTGGTTCTTCTCGAAGTCATACTTCTTGAAGGCCACGAACAGGATGCCACCGACCACAGCGCCGATGAGGATCGCGAGGACCCACAGCGGACCGTTCTCAACAACGGGCAGGACCAGGAAGCCACCGTGAGGCGCCGGATCGTGAACGTTGAACATAATGGTCAGGATCGAAGCGATAGAGGAACCGAGCATCATGATGGGCATGACGGGCCAGATGTTCTTGGTCATGAACGGAATGGCGCCCTCGGTGATGTGGGTGCAACCAAGGATGAGGTTGACGACACCGGCGTCGTGATCCTCCTGGCTGAAATACTTCTTGCCGACAACGACGGCAAAGGTGGTGATCAGCGGCGGAACGATGCAGGCGGCGGAGACGGCAGCCATGAAGTTGGTGCCGAAGTTGTAGGTATCGGTGCCAACACCGGCGGCCAGAGCCTCGGTGAGCATAGCGGTACCGGTGACATAAGCAGCCTTGTTGACCGGGCCACCCATGTCAAAGGCGCACATGCAGCCGATAGCAAGACCCAGGACAACGGCGCCAGAGGCGGACAGGCCCTTGAGGAAGTCCATCATGGCGGTGTTGATGGCAGCCATGGGACCGGAGATGCCGAGCATCACGAGGCCGACGATAGCCGTCGAGAACAGCGGGTACAGGAAGATAGCCTTGAGGCCGTCCAGGTTCTTGGGCAGACCGGCAAAGACCTTCTCGAGCAGCAGGATGACATAACCGGCAAGGAAGCCGCCGACGATGCCGCCTAGGAAGCCGAAGCCCACGCCGGCGCCACCGGCGTCGATCATGCCGGTCTCGGCGTTAACAGGCAGGCCCTGGATGGCGATCATACCGGCAACGAAGCCGGGGACGAGCGCCGGGCGCTTGCCGATGGATTCGGCGATGTAGGCGGAAAGCACCGGAACCATAAGGTTCATGGCGATGCCGCCGATGATCTTGAGCATCGCAGCAAAGCTGTTGTAGTCAGACGCCGTCGAATCGAAGGACGTAATGCCCCACAGGAACGAAACGGCGGTCAGGACACCACCGGCAACGACGAAGACCAGCATATGGCTGACGCCGTTCATGAGGTGCTTATAGATGACGTGGCCGATGGACTCCTTCTCCTCGACTTCGTCCTCGACATCGGCAGCGGCTGCAACCGTGCTGTCGCCCTTAGCGGCGAGCGCGCGGTCAATCAGCTTACCGGCGGCCTCAACGGACAGGGCCTTGGAAACACCAACGGAAACCATGGGCTTGCCGGCGAAACGCTCAGCCTGGACATCCTTATCGGCTGCGACGACAACGGCCTTGGCGCCAGCGATCTCGCTCTTGGTGAGCTCGTTCTCGACACCGACCTGGCCATGAGTCTCGACCTTAATGGTCAGACCGCGCTCGGCAGCTGCCTTCTCCAGCGCTTCCTTCGCCATGAAGGTGTGCGCAATGCCGGTCGGGCAACCGGTGGCGGCGATGATGTCAAACTTAGCCATGTGTCCCTCCTTCTTGAGTACAGCGCCCGCGGGCGCTCCCCTACACGCGCTTCGATGCGCGTTTTTCCACAACTGAAAGATACCAACCTACCGTCCGCGTGAGAAGAGACAAGGTGCAATTCTCCGGTGAAAGGTTCTTTCATAACCGTAAACGGTAGGTGAAAGTTTACCATCAACACTTGAAACGGCAAGGTGTATCTTGTAATTGAAAATGCCCGTATACTATGGCATTGCAAATCAAATTTGATTTTCATGCCAACCAGGAGCCATCCATGACCGATAGTAGCAAGAGCGCACTTTCCCTCATTAGTACCCATCAGGGATACAGCGAGTCCGAGCAGCGCATTGTCGACTATATATTGGAGCACCAGTCCGAGGCGCCGCGCCTCACGGCCGCTCAGCTCTCACGCGCCGCCGCCACGTCCGAGGCGACCGTTTCGCGCTTCTGCCGCAAGCTTGGCTTTGGCAGCTTCCGCAGCTTTCAGTTTTCGTTGGCGAGGGATTTGGAAAGCCAGCGCAACGAGGGCCTGACTGACGAGGTCTCGCTCGACAATATGGAGCAGAGCCTCAAGAACATCCTGGCTGCCAAGGTGAGCGAGCTTAATGCAACCATCGACGGGATCGACCACGATACGCTGGCGGCTGTTGTGCATGCCCTTAAGCATGCAGGGGTTATTGAGTTTGCAGCTGTGGGCAATACGAACGCGGTCGCGCTCGATGCGACGTTTAAGTTTTCGCAGCTGGGCCTGCGCTGCATGGCGAGCACCATTAGCGAGACATCAATCGGCTTTGCGCTCACGTTACGCCCGGGTGACGTCATCGTGCTAATCTCAAACTCCGGCAAATCGCGCCGACTGAATCGTATGGCAAAAGCGGCTCGCAACTGCGGCGCAACCGTAGTCGTCATCAGCAGCGACAGCAAATCCCCGCTCGCGCGTCTGGCAGACTACACTTTTAATACCGTCAACCACGAAGCGCTGCTGACGACGGGCGACTTTGCGTTCTCTAAGATCAGCGCCACGATGATCATCGAAGTCATCTACAACTTCCTGCTGCCCGAGATTGAAGACGCTCGCGAGCATATTAGCTACTACGAGGAGCTCATCCAGCCGGATAAGGTTGTGGAGTAAAAAGCGTAGTGGGACAAAAAATTCAGTCTATTTTGTCCCACCAACACCGGTGATACAACCTAGCCTCGAGCTTCTTCAAGCATCTGCTTGGCGTGGGCCAAGCTTGCCTCGGACTGATCGCCGCTCAACATACGGGCGATCTCGGCGGTACGCGCTTCGCCGGTCACCTCGTCCAAATGCGTCTGGGGAACATCGCCCGGTTCCTTACTGACAACATAATGTTTGTCGGCCATGACGGCGACCTGCGCCAAGTGAGTTACGACAATCACCTGATGCGTAGCGGCGAGATCTGCCAGCACGCCCGCGAGTG
>URJD01000161.1 GCA_900548075.1 uncultured Collinsella sp. | reverse complement strand
GCGGCCCCTCGACGGATGCGGCCGCGGTCATTGTCGCCTTGGCGGAGCTCTGGGGAATTGATCGCACCGACCCCGCGCTGGACAACATCGCGCGCGGCATCGGTGCCGACGTTCCCTTCTTTTTGCATGCGAGCCCTTCGTTCTACGTAGGTGGGGGGGACGTGCTGGCAACTGAGTACCCCGCGCTGCCCGCAACGCCCGTCGTGTTGGTCAAGCCGCGCGAGGCAAGTGTTTCGACAATTGAAGCCTATCGACGTTTTGACGAGGCCTCGGTGCCTGCAGACAAGCCCGGCGCGATAGCTTCTGCCTTGCGTGCTGGTGATGCCGAGACGGCATATGCGCTCATCCATAACAACCTGGGTGTCATTTCCGCACAGATGGAGCCGCAGATTCAAACGGTTCTCGATTGGCTGCGTAAACAGGACGGCATCGTCGCTGTAGATGTGTGCGGATCGGGTGCCTGCTCGTTTGCCATTTGCGACACCGCCGCCACGGCCGAAAGGCTTGCCGACGCTGCCCTGCAAAACGACTGGTGGTCCTGCGCGACGGAGCTCATTCCCAACACGGTTCGCATCGAAGTGCCAAAGAAGTAAAAATTTCTCTAGCACACGACGGAAATCTTTGTTACTATAGTCGAGCTAACGGGTTGTGGCTCAGTTTGGTAGAGCACTGCGTTCGGGACGCAGGGGTCGCTGGTTCAAATCCAGTCAACCCGACCAGAGCATGAGGAGGGACCGCTTCTTGCGGTCCCTTTTTTTAGCTATTGTTGTGATACCGCGATACCCGCGGTATACTCATTCGAGCTTGTCTCGCTGTATTGTGGAGGTCTACATGTTTGGACTGAGGGCTCCTGAGCTCATCATTATTCTCGTCGTTGTCCTGATTATCTTCGGGCCCAAGAACCTGCCGAAGCTCGGCAAGTCCCTCGGCTCTACCGTCAAGAATATCCGCGAGGGTATGGAGGGCGACGATAAGGCCGAGACCAAGCAGGCCGAGGAGGTCGTGGTCGAGCAGTCCGAGGAGGACAAGGAGATCGCTGAGCTCGAGGCCAAGCTCGC
Organism: uncultured Collinsella sp.; assembly: GCA_900548075.1. Taxonomy (GTDB): domain Bacteria; phylum Actinomycetota; class Coriobacteriia; order Coriobacteriales; family Coriobacteriaceae; genus Collinsella. The sequence goes on along the minus strand of URJD01000161.1, from coordinate 2,761 downwards.
TGCTGCCAAGAAGAAGCAGGCAGAGGACAGCGACGCGGACGCAGAGTAGTCCCATCCCTTTGGGGTGAGCACCTGACCGGCTTGCCCACAGGCTAGCCGGTCTTTTTCGTTTTGTTGACAGTTGATTGTTTGATCAGAGTTGGGGAGATATCCGTATGGACGCAAGCCAGATCGTACTGACCGCTGAGGGCCGCCAGAAGCTCGTCGAGGAGCTCGCTTGGCGTGAGGGCGATTACGCCAAGGAGATCGTCGAGGACATCAAGGAAGCCCGCGCGTTCGGCGACCTTTCGGAGAACTCCGAGTACGATGCCGCTAAGGACAAGCAGGCCCAGAACGCCGCTCGTATTGCCGAGATCCAGGCCATCCTCGCCAACGCTCAGGTTGCTGCCACCACGGGCGATCTGACCGTCTCCATCGGTTCCACCGTTTCTCTGATTGATCCCAACGGTGAGGTCATGGAAGTCACGCTCGTCGGTACCACCGAGACCAACTCGCTCGAGCACAAGATCTCCAACGAGTCTCCGGTCGGCCACGCCATCATTGGTCATGGCGAGGGCGACTCCGTCGAGGTCGTTACGCCTTCCGGCAAGACCCGCGTCTACACCATCGCCAAGATCGCACGCTAGACCACGGTCCCGCGTAAAGGTATGTTTTCGCTCCCTGGGACCGAATCCTGGGGAGCGTTTTAGTTTGAGGAGCTAACTTATGGCAGAGAACCAGAACGCCGCCGATCAGGCATCGACGCTCAACGACGAGCGCGCCACCCGCCTGGCCAAGCGCGCCGCCCTGTTCGAGGCGGGCCAGAACCCCTATCCCGAGCACTCCGAGATTGAGGACTATGTCGTCGACATCGAGACTAAGTACGCCGAGCTTGCCGATGGCGAGGACACCGAGGACGTCGTGAAGATCGCCGGCCGTGTGGTCGCCAAGCGCGGTCAGGGCAAGATCATGTTCATCGTCGTGCGCGATGCGACTGCCGAGATTCAACTGTTCTGCCGCATCAACGACATGGACGAGGCTGCCTGGAATACGCTCAAAGCCCTCGACTTGGGCGATATCCTGGGCGTGACCGGCGTGGTTGTGCGCACCCAGCGCGGCCAGCTTTCCGTTGCCCCTAAGAGCGCGACCCTGCTTTCCAAGGCCGTTCGTCCGCTGCCCGAGAAGTTCCACGGTCTTTCCGACAAGGAGACCCGCTATCGCCAGCGCTATGTCGACCTGATCGCCAACGACGACGTTCGCGAGACCTTCCGTAAGCGTTCGCAGATTCTCTCCACCTTCCGTCGCTTTATGGAGTCCGACGGCTACATGGAGGTCGAGACCCCCATCCTGCAGACCATCCAGGGTGGTGCCACGGCCAAGCCGTTCATTACCCACTTCAACGCGCTCGATCAGGAGTGCTACCTGCGTATTGCCACCGAGCTGCATCTCAAGCGCTGCATCGTTGGTGGTTTTGAGCGCGTGTTCGAGATCGGCCGCATCTTCCGTAACGAGGGCATGGACCTTACCCACAATCCCGAGTTCACCACGATGGAGGCCTACCGTGCCTTCTCCGACCTCGAGGGCATGAAGGCGCTCGCCCAGGGTGTCATTAAGGCGGCTAACAAAGCCATCGGCAACCCCGAGGTCATCGAGTACCAGGGCCAGACCATCGACCTTTCTGGTGAGTGGGCCAGCCGTCCCATGACCGACATCGTCTCCGACGTGCTCGGCAAGCAGGTCACCATCGACACGCCGGTCGAGGAGCTTGCTGCCGCCGCGCGCGAGAAGGGCCTGGAGATCAAGCCCGAGTGGACTGCTGGCAAGATCATCGCCGAGATTTACGATGAGCTGGGCGAGGACACCATCGTCAACCCCACGTTCGTGTGCGATTACCCCATCGAGGTCAGCCCGCTTGCCAAGCGCTTTGAGGACGACCCGCGCCTGACGCACCGCTTTGAGCTGGTTATTGCCGGCCACGAGTACGCCAACGCATTCTCCGAGCTCAACGACCCGGTTGACCAGGCTGAGCGCTTTGCTGCCCAGATGGCCGAGAAGGCCGGCGGCGACGATGAGGCCATGGAGTATGACGAGGACTACGTGCGCGCCCTCGAGTACGGTATGCCTCCCGCGGGCGGCATTGGCATCGGTATCGACCGCGTGGTCATGCTGCTCACCAACCAGGCTTCTATCCGCGACGTCCTGCTGTTCCCGCACATGAAGCCCGAGAAGGGTTTCCAGTCCGGTGCCGCTGCTGCCAAGGCTGCCGAGGCCGGCAACACCGCGAGCCCCTTCGTCAAGCCGCTCAAGCCCACGCTCGATTACTCCAAGATCGCCGTTGAGCCGCTGTTTGAGGAGTTCGTCGACTTTGATACCTTCTCCAAGAGCGACTTCCGCGCTGTGAAGGTCAAGGCATGCGAGGCCGTCAAGAAGTCCAAGAAGCTGCTGAACTTTACGCTCGACGACGGTACCGGTACCGACCGCACCATCCTCTCCGGTATTCACGCTTATTACGAGCCCGAGGACCTGGTCGGCAAGACCTTGCTCGCCATCACCAACCTGCCTCCGCGCAAGATGATGGGTATTCCCAGCTGCGGCATGCTGATCAGCGCTGTCCACGAGGAGGAGGGCGAGGAGCGCCTCAACCTGATCCAGCTCGACGCCTCCATCCCTGCCGGCGCAAAGATGTACTAGGGGGTTACGCGGGTTTACCAACCCGCGTAACCAGTTGACGCTGCGCGCCGCCCAGGGCGACAATTTGTCATTCAAAAGGCAAGGCATGACC
>URJD01000160.1 GCA_900548075.1 uncultured Collinsella sp. | reverse complement strand
ACGAATGCGATGAGCACCAAGCTGATGGTGTTTACGATATCGGTCACCGAGCCCATGATGATGCCCATGTAGTCGGTATACGAGATGGCCTGTTCATCGTGGCCAGCCGTCTTAACCTGCTCGTTATACGCATCGATATGGTCGAGCACGCGCTCCTTGGCCTCAAAGTCGCGCGGGAAAATCTTGACCGAGATGGGGTCCGCCTCGTCCGCATAGCCCAACGTGGTCAGATTGTTGTCGTAGGTGAGCTTCGACGCCTTGGCATAGCTCATCATGAGCGAACTCAGGTCCTCGGCGTCCATGTTGAAATGGATGGCACGAGCAAAGGCGCTCGCATCCACGTGCATGGCGCTCGCCAGGTTGGCAAAACTCGAAGACATCTGCGTCGCCATCTGGTCCATAAGCCCCGCTGTGCCCGCCTTGAGCTGAGACGATACCGTCGACGCTATCTGCTCGCTGATTACCTTCATCACCTGATCCATAGCCTGCTGCAGATACGGAGCCAGCTGCTTTTGCACATAGTCGGTCATCGCCTGTTGCAGGCGCTCGGCCAGGGCATCGCCGCCGAGCGCCTTCAATTGAGCCAGGCATTGCTGGGCTGCGGCATCATTCTCAAGATACGTCGAGAATGCGGCAGCGAGCTTTGACGCGTCTTTAAGATCTTCGGGTGACAGCGCCCCAAACTGATCAGACTGCAAAAAGCCCTCAAAAAGTTGGTTGGCAAGCGTTCCCACCTGCTGCATTTGCTCGGGCGTGAGTTCCAGACCGTCAAAGATGCCCGAGAAATCTGGAGCCGGTGCTTTTGCCATGATGTCGCTGAAGTCGATGTCCTTGCCAACGTCCGAGAGGTCAATGTCCAACCCGGATAAGTCGATACCAGAAAGGTCCATACCGCCGGCCGCACCCGAGAGTGCAGACGCATCAAACGAGAACGCACTCTTGAGCGCCGCCTCGTCCACGCTGAACATGCTGCCCAGATCCACGCCTTGCTTGGCCTCGCCCTGCAGTTCATCGAAAGACTTGCCCGTAAAGACATCCGTCTCGGGATGGGCAAGTTGCTCCTTCACAATCTGCGAATCGGCAGCGCGCTCCATAAGCTGGCGAGTCAGCGCATGCATATAGGCAATGCCCGGGGACAACGCGCTCGCGTTGGCCGTCTCGTTGGGTCGCACCACGCCCACAATGTGCACGTCGATACCGTCGGCAACCTTGGCTGCCATAAAGTCGGCGTCGCCAGACATGTCAGTCCACATGCCGGTCTCTTCGTTTTTGCGATAGGCATCGGCCGGCGACAACACCTTAAACGTCGTGGACAACGCATCATCGTAGGTAAAGTCGGTGCCGGTCTCGGGCGTTTCGACCCCACCGTCAGCCGTCATAGCACTGTTAACCAGGTCGTTGAGCTCATCGATATCCAGCGCGCCGATGCTATAGAGCGTGTAGTCGCCCACCGTACCGCGGCTCGAAAGCACCATCACGGCTTCGTTTGCGGACGTGGGCCAATGACCGGCGACGACATCGTACTGGCTGTCGAGCAGGCCCTGGTCGTCAATCATCTCGTTAAAGACCGAGGTTCCCATGGATTCCATACTCACCGTTGCCGCCGAGCTCGCGCCGCCGCTCATGGCCTCGGTCATGGCGTTGGGCACCAGCCGGACAGGCTTCTCATCGCCCTTGCCGGCACGATAGACAACCGGCGATACACCGTAGCCGTACTGAATGGCGTTGACCTCTTTATCGATGCCGTCGCCGCCGTCGTCAAGCCATGCCTTAAAGCTCGTCATGTCGTTGGACTTAACACTTGCAAACATATCTTTTACGGCCGTGACCACAGGGATCTTATCGGTTCCCTTAGCCTTGCCGCCGGCACTGTCGTCGGACGAATCCGCGTTTTCAGGCGAGTCATCATCCGCAGCCCCCTGTCCGTCCATCATGGACGACAGGTCGTAGTCCTGCTTGGAAATCGTAAGCGGGTAACTCGAGAGCGTATCCTCCTCGACCTTTTTGATGTAGCCGTTTACGCCGTTGGACAGCGCCAGAATCGCCGCGATACCGATAATGCCAATCGAGCCCGCAAAGGCAGTCATGGCCGTACGGCCCTTTTTGGTCATGAGGTTTCGGGCAGAAAGCCCCAGCGCCGTCACAAAGCTCATCGAGGTTTTGCGCGTGGGCTTAGCCTCGCGACGCGCGGCCTTTGCTACATCAAAGGGGCCGGAATCGTCGGTGATCTTGCCGTCCGCCAGGTTGACGATGCGCGTGGCATATTGGTACGCCAGCTCGGGATTATGCGTGACCATGATGACCAGGCGGTCGCGCGCCACGTCCTTAAGCAAGTCCATGACCTGTACGGATGTCGTTGAATCCAAGGCGCCGGTCGGCTCGTCTGCCAACACGATCTCGGGGTCGTTGATCAGGGCGCGGGCGATGGCCACGCGCTGCATCTGTCCACCCGATAGCTGGCTCGGGCGCTTGTTCATGTGCTCGCCCAGGCCGACTTTCTCCAACGCCTCGCGCGCACGCTGGCGGCGCTCGGCATGCCCCACGCCTGTGAGCGTGAGCGCCAGCTCCACGTTTTCCAAAATGGTCTGATGCGGAATGAGGTTATAGCTCTGGAACACAAAGCCGATGCGGTTGTTGCGATAGGCATCCCAATCGCGATCGTGAAAGTCCTTGGTCGAAATACCGTCGATCAGCAGGTCGCCGGAATCGAAATGATCGAGCCCACCGATAACGTTGAGCATCGTGGTTTTACCCGAACCCGAGGGACCCAGGATGGCCACGAACTCGTTATCGCGAAAAGACAGGCTTACGTTGTCGAGCGCCACCTGCGTAAACGACTGCGCAACGTACCTTTTGCAAATTCCTTTGAGCTCCAGCATGGACGGCAACCTCTCCTGCGCAGGCACCCTGCCCGCTCTCCTCCGCCGTTCGTATTCGACGCGTTTGTCCTACTCTATCCCCATTTTTTACCAGCGCCAATGAGGAATGTAATGAAGCGCGCCAAAAAACGAACGGGACGGCGCCCAAAAGAAGAGGTCCCGAGCGGGACCTCTATATGGTGGAGCTTATCTTAAAAGGTAGCGGACTACTGCGCACAGCGGCGCACGATTCTCGCTATGCTTTACGCGTTGTTTACTGCTCGCTATTCGCAATCGCCTGGTCAATAAGCTTGTCGAGCGCTGCGCGCTGCTCAGCGGAGCTGATGGCTCCCACGATTGGATCCCCTACGATGTTGCCATTCTGATCGATGACATACGTTGTCGGGAACGAGAATAGATTTGACGTAAACTTACCGGCCTCGCTATCCGACTTGAACCAGATGTTCTTATATGTCACGCCCTTCTTGCTCAGCACGTCCTTGGCATCTGCAATCTCGCCCTTGTTGCCATCGAGCGTAAAGGAGTTGACGCCCACGACCTGGCCGCCCTTCTCGGCAAGCTCCTTATTCAGTTTCTCAAGATCGCCCAGCTCGCCCACGCACGGCTTGCAAGTGGTGAACCAGAAGTTCATGACGGTGACCTTGTTCTTAGAGAACAGCTCGTCGCTGCTCACGTCGTTGCCATCCAGGTCCTTGCCCGTAAAGCTGGGGAACTTCGTCGCCTCGCTCGAAGCATTGGCACCAGCCGTCATGCCAGCGGCCGAAGCGTCGACGCTCTCGCCTTCGCTCGGCGTGCTTCCACAGCCGGGGAACTCCTTCTCCAAGCTCTCGAGCTTGTCCTCGATCTCCTTGATCTGCTGTGCACCGGCTTTGAGCGTCTTGAGCTCATCCGCCGTGAACTCATCCTTGGCACCGTCGATGGTCTTGAGCAGGAAATCGCCGTAATTGCTACCGTCCTCAATCATTGCCGATTCTTTATTTGCCGCATTGAATACCTTTTCCCA
>URJD01000159.1 GCA_900548075.1 uncultured Collinsella sp. | reverse complement strand
GCATGTATCCCATCGAGATGATGCCCGGCTTCTTCCAATGGCTGCATCCGCTGCTACCCTTTACCTACGGCATCAATCTGCTGCGCGAGACCGTCGGCGGCATGTACTCGTACAACTACCTGTTCAACCTGTGCATTTTGGGCGTGTTCCTTGCCATCGCACTCTTTATTGGCCTACAGCTGCGTCCGCTGCTGCTCAACCTCAACCTGCTCTTTGATAAGCAGCTTTCCACGACGGGTATGATGATCTGCGAGTCCAATGACCTGCCGCGCCAGCGCTACTCGCTGCGCACGGCCATGCGCGTCATGCTCGATTCCGATTCGTATCGCCGCGAGCTGCTCGAACATGCAGTGGCTTTTGAGCATCGTTACCCGTACTACATCAAGGGCGGCTTTGCTGCCGTGGTGGGCGTGCAAGTGCTGATCTTTGTGCTCTCGACGGTTCTCGATGTCGACAATAACGGCAAGATCATCTTGCTGGTCATTTGGATTATCTCGGTCATTGCCATTTGCGGCTGGCTGATCAATGTCGAGTACATCCGCGCAAGCCTCAACACCCAGATGCGCATCTCGGCGCTTTCGGACGAGGACCTGCGCCGCGAGATGCGCGAGCACACGGCCGCTATTCCGGCCGCCCGTCGTATGTTTGGCCTGAATGCCAGCGAGCGAGGCTCTAAATCCAAGGATCAGGCTGCCGACCAGTCCATTCGCCATGATATGCACCATGTGCCCGCGAACGGGGACGACACATTTGTGATGAATGAGGATGGCGCCCCGCTTGGCAAGCACTCAAAAGGAGGTGAGGCATAAATGAAGAACATCCTGCATCTGTTTAAGCGCGACGTCCAAAACGTGTCTCGCTCCGTGATCGGCATGGTTGTCGTGATGGGCCTCATTATCGTGCCGTGCCTGTACGCGTGGTTTAACATCGCCGGCAGCTGGGACCCGTACGGCAACACCGGCAATCTTAAGATCGCCGTGGTCAATACCGACGAGGGTTACGAGAGCGACCTGATTCCCGTCGAGGTCAACGTGGGCGAAAACGTTACCGCCGCTCTGCGTGGTAACGAGAACTTTGACTGGGTTGTGCTCAACAATCGCGATAAGGCTATCGATGGTGTTAAGTCGGGCGCTTACTATGCGGCCGTCGTAATCCCCAAGAGCTTTAGCTCCGATATGATGACGCTCTTCTCGACCGACGTGAAACACGCCGATATCGAGTTCTATGAGAACCAGAAGGCCAACGCCATCGCCCAGATCGTGACCGAAAAGGGCTCGAGTGCCGTTCAGAACCAGGTCAATGAGACCTTTACCAAGACCATCACGACCATCGGTCTTAAGACGGTTTCCAGCCTGCTCGATTACATGAGCACCGACCAGGTCAGCAACTTTATCGCCAACCTGTCCTCGACGCTTGGCGACTCGGTTCAGGACCTGCAGGACATCAGGGCCAGCGCTACTTCGCTTGCGGGCATTTTAAGCTCGACCTCCGATTCGCTGACGTCGGCGGGCGGCCTGCTCAAGCAGACCGGAACTACCGAGCAGTCGGTGAAGCAGCTGATGGAGCATGCCGAGAGCGGTATTGCTGATTCCGAGCAGGCGCTCAAGGCAGCCAGCGATGCCATTGATGCCGCGATTGATGGAAGTGCCGGGTCGTTCGACAACGTGTCCACCGAGCTCGCAAAGGCCTTTGACGCCGCGAACCAGCATGTCGATCTGACGGTATCACAGCTCAACGACGGTGCCGCGTCGCTCAACGCGCGTGCCGATGAGATTGACGCTGCGGCCGATAAGCTCCGCAGCCTTGCCGGTCAGGTGAGTAACGACAAGCTCAAGGAAGGGCTTGAGGACGCGGCTGCAGAGCTGGGCAAAATCGCGACGGAGTACCGCAACAATGCCAAGGAGCTGACGAGCATCGCGACGTCGCTCTCGGACAGCATGGCAAAGGTTAACGATGTCCGCGCCGAAACCGACCAGGCGATCGCCGACGCCAAGGCGGGCGTCTCGGGTGCCAAGATTGATTACGATTCCACGTTCTCGGCCAAGGCAAAGGAGCTCAAGAAGACCATCTCGGGCGTTTTGGATTCGCTGAACGGTATTTCGAACGATCTGGATAGTGCCGTGAGTGGCCTCGCCGATGCATCCGGCTCGCTGGCGAAGGGCCTCTCCAAGGCCGCCAAGCTGGTCAACAAGGCCTCCGATCAGCTAGGTGAAGCGTCCGATAAGATCAGTGCCTTTAAGGACGAGCTCGACGGCGCCTTGATGTCGGATGACCTCGCTACGATCAAGACGATGATCGGCAACGACCCCGAGGGTCTGGCCGTGTCGCTTTCCGGTCCCGTCGCGCTCGACCGCAAGCCGGTCTATCCGATCCGCAACTACGGCTCGGCCATGGCGCCGTTCTATACGATTTTGTCGCTGTGGGTGGGCTCGATTGTTCTGGCGGCCATGATGAAGGTCTCGGTTGACGATGAGCTTATCAACGAGCTCATTCCCGTGCGCCTGCACGAGATCTACCTGGGCCGTTATCTGTTCTTTGGCGGTCTGGCCTTGCTGCAGGCGACGCTCGTGTGCGCGGGCGACATCCTGTTCTTTGGCATCCAGTGCGACAACCCGTTGCAGTTTGTGCTGGCGGGCTGGGTCGCGAGTCTCGTGTTCTCCAATATCGTCTACACGCTTACGGTTTCGTTTGGCGATATCGGCAAGGCCCTCGCTGTCGTGCTGCTGGTCATGCAGGTCGGCGGTTCGGGCGGTACGTTCCCCATCGAGATGACCGGTCCCGTGTTCCAGGCGATCTATCCGTTCCTGCCGTTTACCCACGGCATCAACGCCATGCACGCCGCCATGGCCGGTGCCTACCATATGGAGTACTGGGTTGAGCTGGGTATTCTGGCGAGCTATCTGATTCCGTCGCTGGCCCTGGGCGTCGTCTTCCGCCGCCCGGTTATCAAAGCTAACGACTGGATCATCGAAAAGCTGGAATCAACAAAGCTAATTTAGTGCGGCAACGTTAACGCTGACGCAGCACTAATGCCAGCGAGCGAGCCGCATTTGCGCCAAGGTGACGTGAAATGAAAGGGCGCTGACCTTCTGGTCGCGCCCTTGAAATTGAACGTCAGATTGGCGTGAATGCGGCTCGCGCAGCGTCGGCCGGTCCGCCGTTCGGCAGAACGGCGGAATAAAACTATTTCACGTCACCTTGCTCGCTTGGGGCCGTTTTCGCTGACGTTGACGGAACATCGAGGTTCACTTTGCCGACGCTTTAGCGGGCTGGATTGCACGGGCTGCTTGGTTATTGCTACAGTAGCGGGGCGTGCCGGGGGTCCGGTGCGTCCCGTTTTTATTTGACCATGAGGCGGCACGCAGCCATACGCGTGCGGACACCACGCCCAGATTGAGTGCGAGGATGTTCCATGGCCCAATACGCTGCCAACGAAATCGAAAACTTGCCCGATAGCCCAGTAGCCCGTGAGGATTTGGGCGCGGGCGGTATTCCCCGGGGCGCCGGCGCGCGCTCTCCGCTGTTCTGGAAGGTTCTGCTCCTTTCGGTGGCGGTCATCTGGGGCTACTCCTTTACCACTATGAAGGACGCACTCGGCACCATTCCGGTGTTCGCGCTGCTCTATGTACGTTTTCTGCCCGCAGCGTTGGTCATGTTTGCCGTCTTCCACAAGCGCATCATCGCGCACCTCAACGCTCGCAACCTGATCGTTGGCCTGAGTATGGGCGTGCTCATGTGGGCGGCCTATGCGTTGCAGACGGTCGGTCTGGCACATACTACGGCGGGCAAGAATGCTTTTTTGACGGGCACGTATTGCATTCTTGTGCCGTTCGCGAGCTATTTCCTGAGCGGCGAAAAGCTCACGCGCTACAACTTGGGTGCCGCGCTGCTGTGCCTAGCGGGCATTGGCCTCGTCGCACTCGATAGCGTTGAATTCAACATTGGTGACGTCATTACGCTGGCGGGTGCGGCCTTTTTCGCCATCCAGATGGCGGTGACTGCCAAGTACGGTCGCAAAATGGACATCAACGTCATCACGTTTTGGATGTTTGTGG
>URJD01000158.1 GCA_900548075.1 uncultured Collinsella sp. | reverse complement strand
GTAGCCTTCTCCCAATCGCTGGTGCCCTCAAAGACATCCTGCTTGTAGGGATTGCGGCCGAGCTTCTTGGCGCGGTAGGCGATGTAGATGATCGCGGCGACGTTGGCGACCAGTGCGGCGATCGAGACCGCAGTGGCGGCGACGGGGTCGAGCGTGGAGTGGGTCACAAAGATGGACTCCTCCTGGAAGAACGGGAACACCTGGGCAAACATGCACCAAATAGCCAGCGTAAAGGCGCGGTTCTGGATCCAGCCGCCCTTGTTCCAGATAAAGGCGGCGACGGTGGGCGCCAGCAGCAGCGCAAAGCCGCAGAACCAGGAGTGGGTGGGCAGACAGTTGTAGGTGTAGCAGAAGTTCCAGATATCGTAGGCGATGATGTAGACCCAGGTCATGTCGGGCCACAACATGTCGGTCTTGTCCTCGGAGGCGTAGACGCTCCACCAACCGGTCATGCAGAAGATGTTGATGATACCGGCGATGCCGTTGAACACGTTGTTCCAGCCGGCCAGCTGCGTAGCACCTTCGGAGGTGACCCAGGTGGACTCGCCCAGGACAAAGAAGTGATAGGCGCTCTCAAAGTCGGACACGACGGCGATCATGATGTTGATGGCGACGATCACAAACGGCCACGCGCGGAACCAATGCGCCTTGCCGATCTTTCCCCACTGGTACTTAATGGCAATGAAGCCCCAGCAACCGGCCAGTGCCGCGTATACCTTGGCGTAGTGGAACCAGCTGTTCTGGTACACATGGGTGGGGTTGGTGAGCGCCCACTCGGCACCCTGCGAAACACCGACGGCGATGGCGACACAGTAGATGGTCATGGCCAGCGGAGCCACGCCAAAGATGATTGCCGCGCCCAGTTTGGTGCGGCGGCCGACCTCGTTGAGCACGATCAGGCCAATAAAGACCATGGCCCAGCCGGCCCAGTGGATAAGGGTATCGCTACCCCAAACATCGAACAGCATGCTGCTCTCCTTTCACACGCCCGCGGCCCCTCTTCTGATCGCGGGCAGTTTGGCCAAATGTCGTCAGTTCTGGGGCTTGCGCTCCGGATACTTGGCGGTATAGCCCTCGATGTGGAGTGTCGAGGCGATGATTTCCTTGACCGTCTCGTCGGGCACATCGGGGTGCGTGCGGATATACATCAAAAGACCCATGATGAGGGTGTAGAACGTTTCGTAGACATGGTCGATGCGCAGCTCGTGGTGGGCGACAAAATCCACCACGGTGGTGTCGCAGATATACTGCGCCACACGCTGGACCACGTTGTGCAAAAAGCCGCCGTAGAGCGCGCCGCTGTTGGAGGTCAGAGTGTGCGGCAGTTCGTGGCCGCTGGCGACCAGGCGCTTAAAGAGCGGGGCGACGGTGTCGAGCGCGCCCTCGATATCACCGACGGTGCGGTTGGCATTCCACTGCTCGAGCTCGGAGATAAAACCGTCGATTGCCTCGTCCATGACGGCGGTGACGGCGGCGTCCATGTCGGCGAAGTAGTGGTAGAACAATGAACGCGTGCAGCCGGCTCGCTTGGTCACGGCCGATACCGATAGGTGGGACACGCCCAGCTCGGAGCTTACGGTGCGCACGGCATCGAGGATCTCGCGACGGCGTTCGTCGCCCGTCAGGCGCTTTGCCGTGCTATCGGATGCGGGGACGGCATCGACCACAGAGGTACCTGCTGTGTTGTTGCCCATGTTTTGCCGCCTTTCATCCTCTTTTGCCTGACCGTTCGCCTAACAGTCTTGAATATTGTTGACGGTTCGTCAATACTATTTTTGACACAATGTCAACAATGGCGGGTGAACGGCATGGGGGCATGCCCGGCCTGCAAAAAAAGAGGGGCGCCGCGGTCCCGCCGGGCTGTGGCAAGAGAAGGGACAACCATGATTCTCAACGGACCGGGGATTAGCTACACCGAGCCCGACATCGGTTCGGAGTTCGTGCCGCCGCTACCGGAGCATCCGCGCGAGGCAATCGTCAAGTTGTGCGAGCACTGCACCAACCGTCTACTGCATCGCGATGAGCTGCTGGGCTACGAGTACTGGTCGTTTGCCGAGGCCGCAACCGACGAGCAGGCCGAAGTGCTCTGCAAGATGAAGATGCGCCGCCCCTATACGCTGCCCGAGATGGTCAAGCTCACCGGCATGCCCAAAGCCGATATCGAGAAGATGCTCGACGACATGAGCTACACGGGTCTGCTCGAGTACAACTGGGAAAACCCAGAGCGCGCCAAGCAGTGGGTGCTGCCCATGCTGGTGCCGGGTTCCGCCGAGTTCCTCAACATGCGCGTGAGCCAGCTCGAGGAGCACCCGGTCTATGCCAAGTTCTTTGAGCAGGCGTCCAAGGGACCGCTGTCCAAGGCCACGCCGATGGTGCCGCCCGGAGGCGCCGGCATCGGCATGCACGTCATTCCGGTCGAGAAGGCCATCGACGCCGCGAGCACCTCGGTGCCGATCGAGCATATCGAGCACTGGCTCGACAAATACGATGGCAAATATGCCGCTAGCACCTGCAGCTGCCGCGCGAGCCGTCGCGTGATGGGTGAGGGCTGCGCCGACGACCCCGCCGACTGGTGCATTGCCGTGGGCGATATGGCCGACTATGTGGTTGAGACCGACCGCGGCCATTACGTGACGCGCGACGAGGTCTACGACATCCTGCGCCAGGCCGAGGACAACGGCTTTGTGCACCAGATCACCAATATCGACGGCGAGAACAAGATCTTCGCTATCTGCAACTGCAACGTCAACGTGTGTTATGCCCTGCGCACCTCTCAGCTGTTCAACACGCCCAACCTGTCGCGCTCGGCCTATGTCGCCAAGGTCGAGAAGGACAAGTGCGTTGCCTGCGGTCGCTGCGTTGAGGTGTGCCCGGCCGGCGCCGCCAAGCTGGGCCAGAAGCTCTGCAGCAAAAAGGCCGGCGGACAGGTGCCCGAGTATCCGCGCCAGGAACTGCCCGATGCCACCAAGTGGGACCACACCAAGTGGTCGCCCAACTACCGCAACGACAACCGCATCGAGACGCACAAGTCCGGCACCGCTCCCTGCAAGACGGCCTGCCCCGCGCACGTTGCCGTTCAGGGCTATTTGAAGCTCGCGGCTCAGGGTCGCTATGACGAGGCCCTAGCACTCATTAAGCGCGAGAACCCGCTGCCCGCTATCTGCGGCCGTGTGTGCAACCGCCGCTGTGAGGATGCCTGTACCCGCGGCCGTGTGGACGCTGCCGTGGCCATCGACGAGGTCAAGAAGTTCATAGCCCAGCGCGAACTGGATGCCGCGACTCGCTATGTCCCACCTGTGGTGACCCCGACGCGTGCCGGCGGCTTCGACCAGAAGATCGCCATCATCGGCGCCGGTCCGGCCGGTCTGTCCTGCGCCTTCTATCTGGCCGAGAAGGGCTACAAGCCCGTTGTGTTCGAGAAAAACGAGCGCCCGGGCGGCATGCTCACCTACGGCATTCCCAGCTTTAAGCTGCAGAAGGACGTCATCGAGGCCGAGGTCGAGGTCATTCGCCTGATGGGCGCCGAGTTCCGCTATGGCGTGGAGGTCGGTCGCGATGTGACGCTCGACGAGCTGCGCGCGCAGGGCTTCAAGGCCTTCTACGTTGCCATTGGCTGCCAGGGCGGCCGCCTTGCCGGCATTCCGGGCGAGGGTGCCGAGGACGTGACCGTGGCCGTCGACTTCCTTCGCGAGGTTAACAGCGGCAAGATCGATTCCCTGTCCGGCCGCACCATTGTGGTGGGCGGCGGCAACGTGGCCATCGACGTTGCCCGCAACGCCTGCCGTCTGGGCTCTGAGCATGTTGAGATGTTCTGCCTGGAGAGCGAGGCGCAGATGCCCGCCAGCGAGGAGGAGCGTCGCGAGGCCGTTGAGGACGGCGCTCACATCAGCTGCGGCTGGGGCCCCAAGGAGATTCACCTGGACGAGGCCGGTCGTGTGTGCGGCATCACCTTCAAGCACTGCACGCGTGTCTTTGACGACGAGGGCCGTTTTGCGCCCAAGTACGACGAGAGCGATCTGCGCCGTGTCGATGCCGATCGTGTCGTCATGTCGATTGGCCAGTCCATTGTGTGGGGCGA
>URJD01000157.1 GCA_900548075.1 uncultured Collinsella sp. | reverse complement strand
ACACCCTCGCGCGCCCGCTCATGTTTACCGGCGAGGCCATGTTCCCGTGGATGTTCGAGCAGATGCCCGAGCTCAAGCCCTTCAAGCCCGCCATGGACCTGCTGATGGAAGACACCAGCTGGGACAAGATTTACGACCCGCAGCGCCTGGCTTGCAACGAGGTGCCGCTCCAGGCCGCGGTGTACTTCGATGACATGTACGTGGACTCGGGCATGCAGCTCGACACGCTCGACCGCGTGGGCAACTCGCACGCTTGGGTGACCAACGAGTTCGAGCACGACGGCCTGCACGGCAGCGTGGTATTCAAGCACCTCTTCGACGAGGCCCTCAACCGCGGAGACCTGCGCCGAATCTTCTAGCAAAGGAGTGTCCCCACCTGCCGGCACAAAGGGAACGTCCCCAAGTGTCGGATGATGTCCTTCGCCACGAAAGCGGCCCATCTACTACGTTTCACCCGCATGGCCCAACCAGATGTCATAAATAAAGAAAACCGCAGGCGTTCTACCTGCGGTTTTCTTTTTGCAATTCTTGGCATGGTCACCGATAGCCTATTAAACGTAGTAGATGGGCCGTTTTCGTGGCGACCAGCTCGGACATAAGCGCGGCGGGGCAAAGTTACCCTGGTAATTTCGC
The DNA here is from genome assembly GCA_900548075.1 of uncultured Collinsella sp. Taxonomy (GTDB): domain Bacteria; phylum Actinomycetota; class Coriobacteriia; order Coriobacteriales; family Coriobacteriaceae; genus Collinsella. Next base: position 3,478 of record URJD01000157.1, on the reverse strand, counting down.
CCCACGTGCATTGCAGATCGAAGGCGCCCGGCGTCGAGGCCTAAGCAAATACAATCAAGTTGTCTCGATGGATCGCGGGCTTCTCGGCCAGGTCTGCCAGCAGGCGGTTGCTGGCGATCTGGTCCTGGCGGCGGCCGGCGGCAAGTTCCAGCACGTCCGAATCGGCCTCGGCGATACCGCGGGCGACGACCATACCGCTCGGATCGCACACATCGAGCACATCGCCCTCGGCAAACTGGCCATCGACCTCGCGAATACCCACCGCAAGCAAGGAAGAGCCACGGCTGACCAACGCCTTCGCAGCACCATCATCGACCGTCACCGAGCCATGTGCCTTGTCGCCCAGTGCAATCCACAGCTTGCGGGGTGCGATATCCAGACGCTCCGCCGGCGGATCGAACAGCGTGCCCACGCTCTCGCCGCGGGCGAGGCGCACGAGCGCATCGGGCTCCTCGCCCGAGCAAATCACGCTCTGAATGCCCGCCGTCATCAGAATGCGGCTCGCGCGAATCTTGGTGATCATGCCGCCCGTGCCCACCGATGTGGAAGAATCGCCCGCCGAGGCGATAATCTTGGCATCGATCTTATGCACGACCGGGACGAACTCGGCCGTGGGGTCCTCATGAGGATTGGCAGTATAGAGGCCGTCGATGTCCGAGAGCGTCACGCACAGATCGGCAGAAACCAGGCAGCTCACAAGCGCCGCCAGTGTGTCGTTGTCGCCAAACTTGATCTCGTCGACGGTGACGGTATCGTTCTCGTTGACGACCGGCACCACGCCCAGTTCCACCAGGCGCAGCAGAGCGTCGCGCGCGTGCAGGTAGGACGTGCGGCGGGCCGTATCGTGGCGCGTGAGCAGCACGAGCGAGGTGAGCAGGTCGCGCGCATGGAACTCCTCGTCGTAGGCCGACGAGATGATGCACTGACCAGCCGAGGCGCAGGCCTGCAGGCTCGGCAGATCGCCGACCGGCTTGCGGTCGAAGCCCAGCACGGGGTAGCCACAGGCGATAGCGCCCGAGCTCACCACGACTAGACGCCAGCCGAGCTTGCGCAGCACTGCGGCCTGATCGGCAAGTCCGCCGATAAAGGAGCGGTTGACCTTGCCATCGGCACCCACCACCGTGGATGAACCGATCTTTACCACCATCGTTTTATAAGAAGTCGTCATACGTCAAACCAATCAACTGTTCAGCGAACGGCCGAGCTGGCGGCCAAAGGAGCGTGACTCGCCCCTACCGCCCAAGGAATTAGTGAGCCCAGGGAAAGGCAGAAGCCGCGGCCATGTTCTTGCGCACGAGCTCGTCGCGCACCTGAGCCAGGCCCTGCTCCATGCCCACCACATAGGTCTGCGGGTACAGGAAGCGCTTGAAAGCTGCGTCCAGATGATCGAGCGCCCAAGCACAGCGCTCGCGCGCGTCCTGGATGCTCTCACGCGGAGCCACCGCACTGCCATCGCGCACGATTGGCACCAGCAGCTCGCGATACTCAAGTTCGGACACGTCGGTCACCAGGGCAGCATCATTCACGGCCACGAGAGTATTGCCGCGCGCGGAGCCCTCCCCCGCCAAATGGTCCTCGTCGTAGATCATGTCGCAGACCGGGCCGCCAAAGCCGTCGTAATAACGGCGCACGCGTTGCACACCCGGGATCGTGCGCTTGTAGGGCTGCTCGGAGAGCTTGACCACCGGCGTCCATGGATCTGCCTCGCTCGCACGGCGGGCGGAAAGCTTGTACACGCCGCCCAGCGCCGGCTGGTCATAGCAGGTCGCAAGCTTGGTACCCACGCCAAAGCTGTCGATGGGCGCGCCCTGGTCGAGCAGTGACTGAATCGTGTACTCATCCAGATCGTTAGAAACCGAGATCCCCACATAGGGCAGGCCCTCGGCATCAAAACGGCCACGAACATACTTGGAGAGCTTGGCGAGGTCGCCCGAGTCAATGCGAATAGCCGACAGACGCTCGCCCACCGCCTCCATCTCCTTGGCAACCGTAATGGCATGCTCGCAACCCTCACGTACGTCGTAGGTGTCGATGAGCAGCGTACAGTTCTTGGGACTCGACTTAGCAAAAGCCCGGAATGCCTCGAGCTCGGAGTCGAAGCTCATCACCCAGCTGTGCGCATGCGTGCCAAAGACGGGAATACCGTAGCGGCGACCGGCGAGCACATTGGACGTAGAGGAGCAGCCGGCAACGTAGCTCGCGCGCGCGACGGCCAGCCCGCCATCGGGACCCTGGGCGCGGCGCAGGCCAAACTCGGCAACGGGACGGCCGTCCGCCGCCAGCACAACGCGCGCCGTCTTGGTGGCGACAAGCGTCTGGAAGCCAACGATGTTGAGCAGCGCGGTCTCGAGCAGCTGGCACTCCAGCGCGGAACCGGTGACGCGCACCATGGGTTCGCGCGGAAAGACGAGCTCGCCCTCGGGGACGGCGTCGATGTTTACATGTGCACGAAAATCGCGCAGGTAGTCGAGGAATGCAGGCTTGAACATCGCGCCGCCGGCCGGGGCCTGGAGCGAAGCTAGATAGTCGATGTCCTCGGGTGTAAAGCGCAGATTCTCGACCAGCTCGGGCAGCTCGGCGGTGCCGCACATGACGGCATACGCGCTGCCAAAGGGATGGTCGCGGTAAAACGCCGTAAAACAACCCTGCTCATTGGCCTTGTCGTTCTCCCACAGGCCCTGGGCCATAGTGAGCTCGTACAGATCGGTGAGCATTGCGATGTCGGTGGGATGAGAGATATCGGTCAAAGCCATGGAGCGACCTTTCGGATGCGTTGTGCAGAGGTTGAGGGTTGGAGAAGGGCAGAGTGTTCGGGCATGGCACCCGGCGCGAATCGGTTAGAGCAGGCCCATGCTGGTCAGGATCGTGTAGCCCATAAAGATGACAAACGCGATGAGGGCAAGGACAATGATGATTTTTTGAGCCGGCGCCATGCCAGGGATCTCGTTCTCGCCCGTAGGCTCCTTGGAGGTAACCATGCGCTGGGCAAAGCTCATCTCGTCACGGCTCGGTTTGGGCTCGACGGGCTTGGGACGAGCGGCCCTTTTAGGCTGAGGTTTGGGTGCGGTGGGCGCGGGCTTCGCGGCGGCCTCCTCGGCCTTCGCACGCTCGGCACGCAGGGCGGCCAGCTCCTCACGCTCGCGGCATGCCTCTTCCTGGGCCTCGCGACGAGCTTTCTCGGCGCGGAGCCCTTCCAACTCGGCGCGTTCCTCGGCAGACAGTGGTTGGGACTCAAGCTCGGCCATGGTACAGCCCTTTCTTTTAAAAAAAGCCGCCGACACAATGTCAGCGGCTTATCAAATCCAAGGGTGGAGACGAAGGGAGTCGAACCCTCGGCCTCTGCCATGCGACGGCAGCGCTCTCCCAACTGAGCTACGTCCCCAGGACAAGTTGATATTTTACCTACGGCTCGCCAACTGTCAACGCCCAATACCCAGTCTTTTTGGGACGGGGCTGTTTTAGCTACTTTTCGAGCAAG
>URJD01000156.1 GCA_900548075.1 uncultured Collinsella sp. | reverse complement strand
AGGTCGAGACGCATGAGCGAATCAACGGTGCCCGAGGTGGGGTCGAGGATGTCGATGAGGCGCTTGTGGGTGCGCATCTCGAACTGCTCACGGGAGTCCTTGTTCACGTGCGGCGAGCGGATAACCGTGTACAGGTTGCGCTCGGTGGGCAGGGGGACAGGACCGGAAACGCGAGCGCCGGTCTTCTGAGCGGTCTCGACGATGAGCTTCGCGGACTGATCGACGACCTCGTGATCATAGCCCTTGAGGCGAATGCGGATCTTCTGGGTAGCCAACTTAAACCTCCAAAGAGTGCGAGAGATGTTCTCGCGGATTACGTAACAGGGAGCTCGAACTTAGGCGTTCTTGCTCATGACCTCGTCCACGATGGACTTGGGCGCGGGCTCATAAGAGTCGAACTGCATCGTGTAAGATGCACGGCCCTGGGTCTGGGAGCGAAGGTCGGTAGCGTAACCGAACATCTCGCCCAGCGGCACCTTGGCACGGATGAGCTTGCTGTTCTTGCGATCCTCCATACCCTCGATCTTGCCGCGGCGACCGGAGAGGTTGCCCATAACGTCGCCCATGTACTGCTCGGGGGTCTCGACCTCGACAGCCATGATCGGCTCGAGCAGCTGCGGGTCGGACTTCTTGAGGGCGTCCTTGATAGCCATGGAACCGGCGATCTTGAAGGCGGCCTCGGAGGAGTCAACCTCGTGGTAAGAACCGTCGAACAGGGTGACCTTAACGTCGAGGACCGGGAAGCCGGCGATAACACCGGTGTTCAGGGCCTCCTGGATGCCCTTGTCGATGGACGGGATGTACTCCTTGGGCACGACGCCGCCGACGATAGCGTTGACGAACTCGTAGCCGAAGCCCTCCTCCATCTTCTCGAGCTTGATGACGGCGTGGCCGTACTGACCGCGACCGCCGGACTGACGGACGAACTTGCCCTCAGCCTTCTCGACGTCGTGACCAGCGGTCTCGCGGTAGGCAACCTGGGGCTTACCGACGTTAGCGTCAACCTTGAACTCGCGGAGCAGGCGGTCGACGATGATCTCGAGGTGCAGCTCGCCCATGCCGGCGATGATGGTCTGGCCAGTCTCGTGGTTGGTGGACACCTGGAAGGTCGGGTCCTCCTCGGCGAGCTTGGTCAGAGCCAGGGACATCTTGTCCTGCTCGGCCTTGGTCTTGGGCTCGATGGCAACGTCGATAACGGGCTTAGCGAACTCGATCTTCTCGAGGACGATCTCCTTGCCCTCGGCGCACAGGGTGTCACCGGTGGTGGAGTTCTTGAAGCCGACGCAAGCGACGATGTCGCCGGCGGCAGCGTCGTCACGGTCGATACGCTCGGCGGCGTTCATCTCGAGGATGCGGCCGAGGCGCTCGCGCTGACCGTTGGAAGCGTTGACCACGTAGGAGCCGGACTCGGCGCGGCCGGAGTAAACGCGGACATAGGTGAGCTTACCGACGAACGGGTCGGTCATGATCTTGAAGACCAGGCCGGAGAAGGGCTCGTCGAAGGAAGGATGACGCTGGATCTCCTCGCCGGTGTCCGGATCAGTACCGGTGACGGCCTCAACGTCGAGCGGGCTGGGCAGGTAGTCGACGACAGCGTCGAGCAGCTCCTGAACGCCCTTGTTCTTGTAGGCGGAACCCACGAAGACGAGGTTGAGCTCGTTGGCCAGAACACCCTTGCGCAGAGCAGCCTTGAGCTCCTCGACGGTGAAGTCCTCCTCCATGAGGATCTTCTCCATGAGCTCGTCGTCAAAGCTGGCAGCAGCGTCGAGGAGCTCCTCGCGCTTGGTGGCAGCGATGTCGGCAAACTCAGCCGGGATCTCGTCCATCGGCTCGGGGTAGGTCATGCCCTTCTCGTCGGCCTTGAAGTCCCATGCAGTCATGGTGACCAGGTCGATGACGCCCCAGAAGTTGTCCTCGGCGCCCATCGGGACCTGAGCGGCCACGGCGTTAGCGTCGAGACGATCCTTCATGGTCTCGATAGCGTTGAAGAAGTCAGCGCCCACGCGGTCATACTTGTTGATGAAGGCGATGCGGGGGACGTTGAAGGTGGAAGCCTGACGCCAAACGGTCTCAGACTGGGGCTGAACGCCGGCAACGGCGTCGAAGACGGCGACAGCGCCATCGAGGACGCGCAGGCAGCGCTCGACCTCGGCGGTGAAGTCAACGTGGCCCGGGGTGTCGATGATCTGGATGCGGTAGTCCTTACCGTCCTTGTTCCAGAAGCAGGTGGTAGCAGCGGAGGTAATGGTTACGCCGCGCTCCTGCTCCTGAACCATCCAGTCCATGGTGGCAGCACCCTCATGGACCTCACCGATCTTGTGGGTCTTACCGGTGTAGTAAAGAATACGCTCGGTCGTGGTGGTCTTACCGGCATCGATGTGGGCCATGATGCCGATGTTACGGGTATCGGAAAGCTTGTACTTAGGCTTAGCCATGTTAGTTCCTTACCTTAACTTACCAACGATAGTGAGAGAACGCGCGGTTGGCCTCGGCCATCTTGAAGACGTCCTCACGCTTCTTGACGGAAGCGCCCAGGCCGTTGGAAGCGTCGAGGATCTCGTTGGCGAGACGCTCGGCCATGGTCTTCTCCTTGCGAGCGCGGGAGAAGTTGACGATCCAGCGGATACCCAGAGCGGTGGAACGACGGGAGTTGACCTCCATTGGGACCTGATAGGTAGCGCCACCGACACGCTTGGGCTTAACCTCGAGCGTGGGCTTGACGTTGTCCATAGCCTTCTTGAAGGTAGCGAGAGCGTCGCCACCCTCGGACTTCTCGGCAACGATCTCGAAAGCGGTGTAAACGATGCGCTCAGCGGTGGCCTTCTTGCCGTCAAGAAGGACCTTGTTGATGAGCTGAGTCACCAGGCGGTTGTTGTAAACGGCGTCAGGCTGAACCTCACGACGATTAGCTGCTGCACGACGCGGCATGTGAAATCTCCTTAAGTGTCTACCGTGCGGCGCTTAGGCGGCACACGGCGAAAGTATCAAAACGTTATCTGGCTTATTTGGCCTTGGGGCGCTTAGCACCGTACTTGGAACGGGCCTGCATACGGTTCTGGACCGGAGCAGCGTCGTAGGCGCCACGGATGACGTGATAACGGACACCAGGGAGGTCACGGACACGACCGCCGCGGACGAGCACGATGGAGTGCTCCTGCAGGTTGTGGCCCTCACCCGGGATGTAAGCAGTAACTTCGATGCCGTTGACGAGGCGAACACGGGCAACCTTACGAAGAGCCGAGTTCGGCTTCTTGGGGCTCGTGGTGAAGACGCGGGTGCACACGCCGCGCTTCTGGGAGTTGTGCTGCAGAGCAGCGTTCTTGGACTTCTTGGGCACGGAACGACGGCCCTGGCGAACCAGCTGGTTAATAGTAGGCAAAGCGTACTCCTTCTCGAATGATTCCAGCTTTCTGTAAAGTGCAACGGCTTGAATCGAGGGGTCAGCATCCCCCTACGAAACACGCAGTTCGATAGGATACGTGGCGTTAGCTGTGCCGTCAACAGACCACGCCGCCGGGCGTATCCTAAAATAGCCACATTTCCGCAAAGCCTACACAAAAGGAATCCCCTCCTGTGCGCTTGGGCGGATTCCCGGACCGGGCGGCACAGGGGTTAAGTTTGCTGCTCTACAGTCCTGGCTCGCACGGAGGCCACATTAAGTGGCCTCCGGCTCGTGCGGAACTCGCGACAAACTTAACCCCTGTGCCGCCCGGTCAGGGAATCCGACGTGCTCGTTAGGGCAACGCTACCTGCCAAAAAAGGGACAGGTTTATTTTGGTCGGTTTTATCTGGGAAAACGCCACTCTTCACGGTGATCCGCATCCATTTGCCACGTTCTTCCGAGAATCAGACGAATAACGTCCAATCCACTCGTCCATATAACGCTAAAAAGGCCGCTTCCCCTCTTGGGAAGCGGCCCAGACTTTACGAATAAACGATGGTAAAGGGTACTTCTGTTTCGGTCTCTCCTGTTGAAGTGCAGCGTGTGCCCTCAAGCGTTACTGAGATCACTTGGTCGACATCAATCAACTTCGTTGGCACCCAGATGTTCTCTCCGCTATTGCGCGCATAAGAAAAATATAAGTTGAACACCCCTGCGTCGTCATCTTCGATAGTCTGCTCCGATCCATCCTTGTAGCTGACGGTCAGCTTATTATCAACTGCTTCATAGCCCA
>URJD01000155.1 GCA_900548075.1 uncultured Collinsella sp. | reverse complement strand
GCGGGTTGGAAAACATGGCCGTGCCGCCGGTCGGCAGCGTGTGGTTGGGGCCGGCAACATAATCGCCAAGCGGCTCGGAGCTCCAAGCGCCCACAAAGATGGCGCCGGCGTTGCGAATGCCGCCAAGCAGGCCCATTGCATCCTTGCAGTGCAGCTCCAGGTGTTCGGGCGCCACGGTGTTCACGGCCTCGACGGCGGCAGCCATATCGGCGGCCACCACGATGGTGCCTTCGTTGTCGAGCGAGGCGCGCGTGATCTCGGCACGCGGCGACTGCGCCACCAGGATGTCGATGCCAGCCTCGACCTCGCGCGCAAACTGCTCGCCGCAAGTCACCAGATAGCAGGCTGCCAGCGGATCGTGCTCGGCCTGGGCCATCAGGTCTGCCGCGACCACCATAGGCTTGGCCGTGGCGTCGGCCAGCACGCAGACCTCGGAGGGACCGGCGACCATATCGATACCCACGTCACCCGAGACGATCTGCTTGGCCGCGGCAACAAAGGCGTTACCCGGTCCGGTGATTTTGTCGACGCGTGGAATGGTCTCGGTACCATACGCAAGTGCGGCCACGGCCTGAGCGCCGCCCACCATATAGATCTCGTCCACGCCGCCGAGCTTTGCCGCGGCGAGCGTATAGGGACTGATCAGGCCGTCTTTTTGCGGCGGGGTCACCATAACCACGCGCTTGACGCCGGCGACCTTGGCGGGAATGGCGTTCATGAGCACCGTGGAGGGATATTGCGCGCGGCCGCCCGGTACATAGATGCCGGCCGCCGCGAGCGGGGTCACCTTAACGCCGAGCATCGTGCCGTCCGCACGCGTGGTAAACCAGCTCTGCTCGACCTCGCGCTGGTGGAACTCGCGAATCTGGCGCGCGGCCTTCTCGAGCGCGGCGACAAAGGCCGGATCAAGACCTTCGAGCGCGGCATCGATCTGCTCTTGCGGCAAGCGGAAGCTCTGCAGCTCGACACCGTCAAAACGCTGACAGTAATCGCGCACCGCAGCATCGCCGTTGGCACGCACGTTGGCCACGATATCGCGGGCGGCGTCGACGATGTTTTGCGGCAGCACACCCTTGCGGTTGAGCTGGTTGGTAACGAGGCGCTCACCGGGAGCAAGCTTGATGGTCTTCATATCGGTATCCCCTATCGGTCGAGGTTGTGTTCGAAAAACGAGAGACCGGGCGGCGGCGCCAGTCGGCCCGCAGCCCGTACGTTGGGGCGCCCGTGCGCGCTCGCGCTATTGTGCCGAGCCCGCGACGGGCTCAAAATGCTTGTCCTTAACGGCCGCGGCCAGGCGATCTGCCAGATTGCGTACGCGCGGATCCAGACGCGCGGCACCCGGGTTGACAAAGAAGCGGGCCGTGCAGTCCATGATGCGGCCGGTGATGACCAGGTCGTTGTCGCGCAGCGTGGCGCCCGTGGCGGTGATGTCCACGATGCGATCGGTCATACCGACAATGGGGCCCAGCTCGATGTTACCGTGCAGCGAAACGATGTCGGCGTTCACGTCGCGCTCGGCATACCAGGCACTCGCGATGCGCGGGTACTTGGTTGCCACGCGAAACGAACCGCGGCGGGCATAGTTGCGCTCGGCCTGACCGGCGCGCCACGCGGGCTCCGCCTCGATAAAGGTGCACAGGCCATAGCCCAGGTCGACCAGCTGCAGCAGGTTGAGGTCTGCCTCGATAAGCGAGTCCCAACCGCAGATGCCGCAGTCGGCGCCGCCGCAGCCCACAAAGGCGGGCGCGTCGCTGGGACGCACAATGACAAACTCGATATCTCCGACCACGCCCTCGCCGGCACGCGTGTCGCGACCGCGTACGATTAGATGACGGCCGGGGTCACGCAGCTCAGAGACATCCAGGCCCGCGGCCTCGAGCACGTCGAGCGTGTCAGCCTTAAGCGAGCCCTTGGGCACGGCGATGCGCAGCGGGCCCTCGGCGCCACGGCCCGCGGCGTGATCGCCGTCGAAAGCGGCATCCTCGGCCGAGGTGCGCGCGGCCTCCAGGCGCTCGAGCGAAAAGGCGAAGCCCGCCGCCGGCACCTCGATACCGTCGCCAAATGCGCCGGTAAAGATGGAGTCGTAGCGACCGCCCGAACCGACCGGATCGGGCAGGCCGCCGGCATAGGCCTTAAAGACCAGGCCCGTGTAGTAATCGAAAGAGTTCATGATGGAGAAGTCGAATGACAGCACCTGGGCGTCCTCGGGTGCCAGGCCCTCGACCAGGGCACGCAGCTCGCGCGTCAGCGGCGCGACAATACCGGCGGCCTCCAGCAGCGCGTCCACGCGGTCGAGCACCTCGGCACCGCCGTGCAAACGCGGCAGCTCGCTAATGGCGGCCTTGACGGCATCGGACTCGGTGCTTGCCGCCACGCGGGCATCGAGGCCCACAAAGTCGTTGGCGTGTACGCAGCGCAGGGCCTCGGCGGCCAGCTCGCGATCCTCGCACGCCGCGAGCAGCTCCTTAAACGGACGCACGCTACCTGCGATAATGCGCGCATCGGGAAGTGCCAGCTTGCGCACCGCCTCGGCCACGAGCGAGACGATCTCGACATCGCCCGCGGTATCGCCCGCACCGATAAGCTCAAAGCCCAGCTGTGTAAACTGGCGCGAGCCGCCGGCATTGCGCTGACACTCGCGAACCACCGGCGCCTCGTAGCGAAGGCGTAGGGGCAGGTCGGCCGCGCGCATGCGGGTCGAAACCAGACGCACGATCGGCAATGTGTTGTCGGGACGGACCACCAGCAGGCGGCCATCATCGTCAAAGAGCTTAAACGGCGTGTCCGCAATGCGGCCGCCCTCCTCGAGCGAACCCTTGTCCTCGAGTAGCGGCGTCTCGATCGGCAGGTAATGATGCTCCCTGAAGCAGCCCTTCACCGTCAGCGCAATCTCCTCGCGCGCCTGAGCCTCCTCGGGCAATATGTCCCGGAATCCCCACGGTGTGGCCGTCATCTGGTGAGCCTCCTCATGCTGTGTTTCATATAGAGCAGAAGACCGGCATAGCTCCGCCGGTCTTCTGGGTACTTTAGCATACTAGAGTGTTTGCGGGGAGAATCGTCCTCCTCGGCTCACACCGTATTCATTTGGAAACATAGGGCAGATTGTCGCAACCCAACCCAACTTAGGCGCCAATCGCGCGTCGGTACTCCGCCATAACCTGCGCATCAGCAGCTGCGGGGTCGGCAAAATAGCGCCCGTCATAGGTCTCGGCCGAAACAACTCCGCGATAGCCGCGTGCCACCAGCCTATCAAGGTCGGCGCGCATATCACGGTCGCCGTCACCCCAGGCAAGATGCGTCGTGCCATCTGCCGCAACATCGACAAAATGCACGTGGGCGACATCATCGCCAAGCAGATCGAAATAATCGTCGATGGTATCCCCCGCCACCGCCATGGCGCCCAAATCCAGACACGCCTTAAGTGCCGGATGATCAACCGCCTCGATCATGCGCTTCGTATCGGCCGCCGAGTTCACGATCATCGACTCAACCGGCTGTAGGGCCTCGAGCACCAGCCGCACGCCGCGCTCTCCCGCATGCTCGGCAATCGCACGCAGCATCGAGGCGCTACGACCCCACGCGTCCTCGATCGGCTCATTCAAAAATGCCCAGCCGCTCGAGACCATGACCTGCTCGGCTCCAAGTTCCGCCGCAATATCCACAACGTTCTTAAAGTACGCGAGCGTGCGGGCACGCGCCTCATTCCCGCGCGCCGCGATATTCCACGGCTTGGGGTTATTCTGTTCGGGACAAAGCCCCACAATCCGAACCCCATACCGCTGTGATAGCTCCCGCACCTGCTCGAGCGAATCGTATCCATGGCAATCGACATACAGATGCATCGCCCCGGTCCAAAGCTCGCAACACGTGTAGCCCGAAGCCGACGCCGAAGAAAAGAACTCCTCAAGGTCAAAATAACGATGGCTGATATTCATGACGGCAAGCTGGGGATAGCTCATAATTACTCTCCAACCCAAGCGAGGCCCCGTTCCATATAGGAGCGAGGCCCAATTACACAAACGTTATTTGCTCTTAGTAGTCGAACTGGTGATAGTAGCGACGGTAGTTGAGGTTGTGCTTGGTGACCGTCTCGTAGTAAGCGGCAAGGCGATCGGTGATCAGCGAGGAGAGGATCCACGGAGACACGATGACGCGGAACTCGTCGTCAAGGCCGGGGATCGCGAACTCGGCGGTGTCGA
>URJD01000154.1 GCA_900548075.1 uncultured Collinsella sp. | reverse complement strand
GGGCCGGCGGCGACATCGTCACCGGTGCCGCTACGGTCATTCTGGCGATGGGCGCTGGCAAGAAGGCCGCCGCTTCCATCACCAAGAGCCTGCTGGGCGAGTAATCACCCTCAGCGCTAGCCATTAAACGGCAAAGTCCCTGTCGAGCACACGCTCGGCGGGGACTTTTTCTATGCCGGCCGTCCCACCACCACAAAGGTGCCTGTCCCCTTTGTGGTGGTTTTGGTCGGTTAGCCTTCGAGTTGGGCCACCTTGTAGCGGTAGGCCGCGGCGATGACGTCCTTGCAGCCTTCGCGGCCCAGCTTGGCGCGGTTGACTACGATATCCTTACCGCTCGTCATCTTCCATTTGCCGGCACTGTAGCGCTTATAGAACGCCTCGCGCGCCTTCTGCTGCTGTTTGACCAGCTTGGCGCCCTTCTTTTTGTTAAGGCCACGCTTCTTGCGCACGATCTCGACGCGGTCCTCAAAGGGAGCGGTCACCAACACGGCAATGTGGTTGGGGTTGTTGCGAAGCAGATAATCGGACAGGCGGCCTTCGATAATGCAGCTCTCGGTCTCGCCCAAATCCAAAATCACCTGGCTCATCTTTTGGAACAACTTATCCGAGTACGAACGCGCATCGTAGCGGTCGGGCAGAAACGCCATGTTCTCAACGGCCAGACGTTCGTCATAGGCGGCCATCTTATCGAGCGACTCGCCCGCGCGCAGCGACGCACGTACCAGCAGCTCGTTATCGTACAGCGGAATCCCCAACTCGTCGGCAAGCATGCGACCAATCTCGTGGCCCTCGGCGCCAAAGTCGCGCGCGATGGTAATGACCACAGGATTCTTCTTATTCTCCAGATCGCTCATCGCGATTCCTTTCTCTATGTGACAAAGGGGCTGTCCCTTTGCCACATTCTACGCTGCCACCATTCGCCTCTGATATGCGCGAACCAGCAGCGAGATACCAAAGTTGAGCACAAAGTACATCGCAAACACCAGGCCGTAGAGCATAAGCACCTGCGACAGGTCGATCGCGTGGGCCATCACGACGTTTGCCGTGTACATGAGCTCGGCCACGTTAATACCCGAAAGATACGAGCTGTCCTTGATGACGGTCGTGCACTGGCTAAACAGCGCCGGAATGATCGTCTTAAACGTCTGCGGCAGAATGATGTAGCGCATGGTGGCAAAGAAGCCAAAGCCCTGGCTCTGCGCCGCCTCAAATTGGCCGCGCGGAATCGAGTTGAGGCCGCCGCGCACAATCTCGGCCATAACAGCGCTGGTAAACAGTGTAAAGGCGATGGTCGAAATCACAATGTCCAAACCCTGCACCGTAAAGTAGATAAACAGGATCCACAGCAGGTTCGGCGTGCAACGGAACAGCTCGATATAGGCGCTCACCAAAATACGGAACGGGCGGGGCGCATAGCTTTTAACAAGCGCCAGCACCGTGCCAAAGATGAGCGAGAAAAAGATCGACAGCGCCGAGATCTCGATGGTCTTAACAAAGCCGCCCCAAATGTAGAGCAGGTTGGTCGCGTTGAAGATTTCCATGCGCTAGGCCTCCTCTACGTTGTCGAGCCCCAGCTCGGCCAGGCTCACGCCGCGCGGACGCTCCTTGGAGCGGCGCTCGAGCCACTGCACCAGCATGGCAAGCGGAAAGCAGATGATGAAGTACATAAGGCAGCAGACGATGTATCCCTGCAGGTAACCGTACAGACTCACAAAGTTGTCGGAACGGTACATAAGGTCGCCGCCAGCCACAAGTGCCAACACCGACGTGTTCTTGACCAGGTTGAGCGCCTGGCTACACAGCGGCGGCAAAATGATCTTGAACGTCTGGGGCAGCACGATGTACCAGTACGCCTGCGCACGGGTGAAGCCCTGGCTCTGGGCCGCCTCCATCTGACCGCGCGGAACCGCCTCGATACCAGTGCGGATGACCTCCGAAATGTAGGCCGCGTGATACAGGCCCACACCCAAGAAGCCCAGCACGAACGGCGCGATGCGCACCGGCTGGTCGGCACCGGTTATGGCCTGCAAAAACTGCGGACCGGCCATGTACATAAAGAGCACCTGCACGGGCAACGGGGTGTTCTGGTAAAACTCCACGTACACGCGGCTTATGGCGCGCAGCACGCGCGAACGAGTGGTAGAGAACACGCCCAGCAGCGTGCCCAGCACCAGCGACAACAGCAGACCGGCAACGACCACCTGCAGCGTCACGCCAAAGCCCTCCCAGAAGGGCCCCATGTTTTGAAATGTCGTCGACCAACGGTCGGCGTCAAATAATCCTTCGAGCATTTGATTCCTTCCTTGGACGATGCGCCTATACAAGACCCCAGGTCTTGACCTCTTGGTCGAGCCAGCCGTCGGCCAGGCGATCGCAAATCACCTGATCGACCACGGCCGAAAGGTCGCAGCCCTTCTTGGTCGCCACGCCGTAGCCCTGCTCGCCAAACTTGACCTCGGGCTGCAGCAGCTCAACGGTCTCGTTCATGTAACCGGCCAGCGTGGAGCGGTCCATAGCAAAGACGTCGATATTGCCGGCATCGAGCGAACTCTTGATGATGGGGTAGCCGCTAAAGGCCCTAAACTCGGGCTTACAGCTAAAGCCGTTGTCCTTGATCATCTGCTCAATCAGGCCCTGCGTGGTAGCACCCTGGCTCACGCCAATGACCTTGCCGTCCAGGTCCTCAATCGAGGTAAAGCCCGAACGCTTCTTGACCATGAGTCCCACGTAGTCGGTGCGGTACGGCGTCGAGAAATCCCAGCTCTTCTTGCGCTCGTCGGTGATGGTGTAGGTCGCCGCGACCACGTCAAGTTGGCCGTTATCGATCAGCGGGCCGCGCGTCTTGGGCGTTACGTCGGTAAACTCGACAAGCTCCTGGGCGCGGGCTTCCTTGTAGCTCACGCCAAAGACGGCAGCGGCGATCTGGTAGCACAAATCGACTTCCATGCCCTCAAAGCGGCCCTTGGCGGTGTCGTAATAGCCATAGCCGGGAACGTCCTTCTTAACGCCGGCATTCAGATGGCCACGCGACTTGATGGCCGCGAGCTTGGACCCCTTGTCGGAGCCCTCGCCACCGGTGGAGTTGCCGCAACCGGTAAGCGCGGTCCCCGTCAGCGCAAGCATGCCGGCACCGGCCAGCTGCAAAAAGTGACGGCGCGACACGGCCGCCCTCGTCATATCCGTCATGTCCATCACCGCGCCTAGTGCAGAATCTTGGACAGGAACTCGCGACAGCGCGGGTTCTCGGGGTTATCGAAGAAGTGCTCGGGCGTGCCCTCCTCCAGGATGCGGCCGTCCTCCATAAAGATGACGCGGTCGGCCACCTGGCGCGCAAAGCCCATCTCGTGCGTCACGCAGATCATGGTGATGTCTTCCTGCGCGAGCTCAATCATAACGTCCAGAACCTCCTGGACCATCTCGGGGTCGAGCGCCGAGGTCGGCTCGTCAAACAGAATGATGGGCTGCTTGGTGCACAGGGCACGGGCGATGGCGATGCGCTGCTGCTGACCGCCCGAGAGGTTCTGCGGATACTCGCCGGCCTTATGCGCCATGCCAACACGCTTGAGCGCGGCGATGGCGATCTCGGTCGCCTCCTCCTTGCTCTTCTTTTGTAGCTTGATGGGCGCGAGCGTCAGGTTGCCCAGCACCGTCATGTTGGGATACAGGTTGAACTGCTGAAACACCATGGAGCTGTACTTGCGAGCCATCTCCAGGTGGTTCTTTTTGGTGAGCGGCGTACCGTCGATGATGACCTCGCCCGACGTGGGCTCCTCCAGATAATCGACGCAACGGATGAGCGTCGACTTACCCGAGCCGGAAGGCCCGATCATTACGAGCTTCTCACCGCGCTTGACGGTGAGGTTGATATCTTTGAGCACATGCAGGTCGCCAAAGTACTTGTTGAGATGCTTGATCTCGATCATGTCTGCCATGAATGTCCCTTCCCTGCGTTTACACGAGTTGAACTATTGTACGGAAAGAACCACGTTTCCGCAGCCCACACTACATTCCCGTAAAGAACCCGCAACCTTCCACCCACTCATTGGGGACAGACTTAAATGAGTGCCTGCTCATTGGGCACTCATTTAAGTCTGTCCCCAATGAGTGCCGAAAATAATACAACCGCCCTTGTTGAGCATAAGTCAGCGAAAACCCGTACACGCGAGCAAGGTGACGTGAAATCAGAACCACCCTTAAAAAGGGTGGTTTGCTCTTAGGGTATAACCCACGGGCC
>URJD01000153.1 GCA_900548075.1 uncultured Collinsella sp. | reverse complement strand
GGTTCGCTGGAGCTGTACCAGAGCGATATTGCCGTGAGCGCGACGGGCTATGCCGGCCCCGGTGGAGGCACCGAGGACGATCCGGCTGGAACCTTTTATATTGGCTGGGCGTATCACTCGGCCGATGGGGGAGTGCCGGTCGTGGACTCTGTGCGCTGCCACTATGAGGGCGACCGTTCGTGTGTTCGTGCCCATGCGGTCACGGAGGCATTGGGTCGCATTGTCTGCGTGCTCGATTCTATGGAATAGACGTGTTTTAAGGGGCCTCCGGGCCCCTTAATTGTGGAGATGGGGACCTCAGAAGAATTTAGCGTTTGTGCTGTTCATAGGTGTATTTTTGCCTGCCTTGTTCTTATTTGGCCCTTTATGGTCAAGCATTTGGTCAGTGTTTGGTCGGCTTTTGGTTGGGTTTTGGAAAGGTCGGCTGCATATGATTTATCTGAACGGTTGACCACGAACAGCCGTTCGTTTATTATCGATGCAGGTTGTTAAGAGGAGGGCTATTCATGGCCAAGAATTCAGGTCCCGTACGTACCGTTCATGCTCGCACGACGGGTAAAGAGCGCGATGAGATGATCGCCACCACCAAGGCCGAGATCGAGAAGAAGTTCGGCCAAGGTTCCATCATGAGGTACGGCGACGGTGGCCCCGAGCTCGAGGTCGAGGCCATCCCTACGGGCGCTCTGGCACTCGATGCCGCGCTGGGTATCGGCGGCGTGCCGCGTGGCCGTATCGTCGAGATTTACGGTCCTGAGTCCTCCGGTAAGACGACGCTTTCGCTCGAGATCCTGGCCGAGGCCCAGGCAATGGGTGGCGTTGTGGCATTTATCGATGCCGAGCATGCGCTCGATCCCACTTATGCCGCGCGTATCGGCGTGGATATCGACGAGGTGCTCATTTCTCAGCCCGATACGGGCGAGCAGGCGCTCGAGATTGTTGACATGCTCGTGCGTTCCGGCGCCATCGATGCCATCGTTGTTGACTCCGTCGCCGCGCTGACCCCGCGTGCCGAGATCGAGGGAGAAATCGGCGACACTACGGTCGGTCTTCAGGCTCGCCTGATGAGCCAAGCGCTCCGCAAGCTCGCCGGCTCGCTGTCTAAGTCCAACACGACGTGCATCTTCATTAACCAGCTGCGTGAGAAGATCGGCGTCATGTTCGGCAACCCCGAGACCACGACGGGCGGCCGCGCCCTTAAATTCTTCTCTTCGGTGCGTATCGACATTCGCCGTATCGATAGCATTAAGCTTAAGGACGAGGTTATCGGTAACCGCGTGCGCGCTAAGGTCGTTAAGAACAAGGTGGCAGCTCCGTTCCGTTCTGCTGAGTTCGACATTATGTACGGTACGGGCATCTCTAAGGAGGGCTCGATTCTGGACATGGCTGTCGAGTGCGGCATCTGCAAGAAGATGGGCTCCTGGTTTGCCTATGGCGAGGACAAGCTCGGCAACGGTCGCGAGGCCGCCAAGGCGTTCCTGCGCGAACACCCCGATTGCGCCGACGAGATTGAGCATAAGGTCCGTCTTGCCTGCGGGCTTGAGTTTGATGACGATGCTCCGTCCGAGGTAGAGCTGACCGATCAGCCTGCGCCTGAGGAGTTTGACGAGCTTTACGCCATCGATGGTTCCGCCATGCTCGATGATGACGACGAGTAGCGGTTACGCTCATGTCGTATACGGTGACCGAGGCCACGGTCGTCTTTCCCGATAAGAAGGCGGCCTCCTCGTTCTCGAGCGGGTATGCGTCCAAAAAGCCTTGCGCACATATCGATTGTGAGCTTGAGGGCGGTTTTGAGCGGTCCATTTGGATTCCCGTGCGGGTCGCGCGCCTGTATGTCAAAAACCGCCCCGATCTTCCCTGTGATTGGGATAACTTTCGTGAGGCGGTGCAGCTCATCGAGCGTAAATGTGCACTTACCATGGTGACTGAGATGTTATCGCGCCGCGACCATGCGACGGGTGAGGTCCGTGACAAGCTGGCTCGCTACGGCTTTCACCAGCCCGCGATCGATTTCGCCGTCGAGCGCGCCACCGAGTATCGCTTTTTAGACGAGAACCGCTTTTGCTCGTACTTTATCGAGGAACGCAAGCGGCGCGGTTGGGGTCAGCGCAAAATCGAGACTGAACTTAAGCGCCGTCATGTCGTGCTCGACGACATTCCCGGTTATCCCGAGGATTATTTTGCCGTCGAAGACGATTTGGCGCGTGCGTCAGCCCTGCTCGCCAAGCGGCGTGTTCCAGAGACGTGCGGATTCGAAAAACTGGTTCGGTTTTTGATGGGCAAGGGCTTCTCGTATCACATCGCCGCCGATGCCGTTAAGGCACGTCTCGATGCCGAATGCGAGGGATGTGCGCTTTAGGCGTATGCGTTTTGTGGCCCCGCCGCTCACCGCGTTTTAGCCGCCGTACTGGGGCCATTTATTTGACAGTTGTTGTGGTTCAACGTACGATAAACACTGTCATTTGCTTTGTGATATGTGCTCATCTGTGATGAGTTTGTTTATATGTTTATCTGTATCCGACCCGCATAAGCTGCGCCCATATTACTCAAATGTCGCGAGCCGTTCATAAGGACGGTTCGCTTTGTTGTGTAACGAATCCATAAAAAGGAGTGAGCATGCCTATCATCGCAGCGCTCGTTGGCATCGTTTTGGGTGCCATCGCCGCCATTGCCTACATGCGCACCGCCAAGCAGGGTAGTCTTCACGAGGCCGACGAAAAGATCCAGTCGGCACACGTACAGGCTGAGTCCCTGATCGGTGATGCAAAGCGTCAGGCCGAGACCCTCAAAAAAGAGGCTCTGCTCGAGGCTAAAGAAGAGATCATCAAGAACAAGCAGGCCGCCGAGGCCGAGGACAAGCAGCGCAAGAGCGAGATTCGTACGCTCGAGAACCGCGTGATGCAGCGCGAGGAATCCCTCGATCGCCGCAACGACGCTCTCGACAAGCGCGAGCATCAGCTGTCCAGTCAGGCCGGTCAGGTCGAGAAGCGCTCCCGTGAGCTCGAGGAGCTCTGCGCAAAGCAGACCTCCGAGCTCGAGCGTATCGCCGACCTTACCCGCGAGGATGCCCACAAGGAGCTCCTCGATAAGGTTCGCGGCGAGGTCACCCACGAGGCCGCCACGATTATTCGCGAGTCCGAGCAGCAGGTTCGCGCCGAGTGCCACAAGACCGCCCAGGAGATTTTGTCCCTGGCGATTCAGCGCTGCGCTGCCGACCACACTGCCGAGGTCACCGTTACCTCCGTGCACATTCCCTCTGATGACCTCAAGGGTCGTATCATCGGTCGCGAGGGTCGCAACATCCGGACCTTCGAGCAGGTTTCCGGCGTCAATCTCGTGATTGACGACACGCCCGAGACTGTCGTTCTTTCGAGCTTCGACCCGGTCCGTCGTGAGACCGCCCGTGTGGCGCTCGAGAACCTTATTGCCGACGGCCGCATTCACCCCGCCCGCATCGAGGAGATGTATCACAAGGCTGCCGACCTGGTTCAGCAGCGCGTGCGCGAGGCTGGCGAGCAGGCTGCCTTCGATACCGGCATCCACGACCTGCACCCCGAGATTGTCAGGACCCTTGGTGCCCTGCGCTACCGTACTTCGTTTGGTCAGAACGTGCTTCAGCACTCCCTCGAGGTCTCTGACCTGTGCGGCGTGATGGCTTCCGAGCTTGGCCTGGACGTTGTTACCGCCAAGCGCGCCGGCCTGCTGCACGACCTGGGCAAGGCAATCGACCATGACGTCGAGGGCCCGCATGCCGTCATCGGCGCCGAGCTTGCCCGCCGTTATGGCGAGAAGCCCGTTATCGTCCACGCTATCGAGGCTCACCATGCCGACGTCGACCCCAACACGGTGCTCGATGTCCTGGTACAGGCCGCCGATGCCGTCTCCGCCTCTCGCCCCGGTGCCCGTCGCGAGTCTGCCGAGAACTACATCAAGCGCCTTGAGAAGCTCGAGGAGATCGCCAACTCCCATGACGGTGTCGAGCGTACCTATGCCATGCAGGCTGGTCGCGAGGTCCACGTCATGGTTCAGCCGGACAAGATCTCCGATGCCCAGTCCACGGTTCTGGCTCACGATATCGCCCATCAGATCGAGGAAGAGATGGAGTATCCCGGTCAGGTGCGCGTCGTCGTGATTCGCGAGAGCCGCGCTGTCGATATCGCTAAATAACATGAGCGACGCGAACGAGCTCATCTCATTTATCGCGTCGATGTCGGGGGAGGGCAACCTTCGCGTCGAGGAGAACCTTGGCGAGGG
>URJD01000152.1 GCA_900548075.1 uncultured Collinsella sp. | reverse complement strand
GCCGAGGTTGCGCGCGTGTGCTCGTTCGAGGACGCCGAGGACCCGTTTACCTTTGCCATCACGCAGCGAGCGCTTGCCCTGGTGGGCAGCGGGCTTGACACGGCGCATATGGACCTACTTGTGGCGGCATATGTCTTTAAGCTGCTGTCGCACGTTGGCTATCGACCCGATTTTTCGGCCTGCGTGCTGTGCGGAGACCCCATGCTGTCGTATTTTTCAGCCCAGGCGGGCGGTCTCATGTGCGGGTCGTGCGCGTCGAGCGTTCCAGGTGCCGAACTGGTGTCGACCGGTGAGACCGCATGGCTGCGCGCCCTCATGTCCATGACCTTCGATGCGCTCATGGCCGAGCGAATCGACCCGCATACGGCGGCATTCCTGCTCGGGCTTTCGCATATTTGGGCTGCCACGCATACCGATCAGCGGCTCCGTGCGATGGAATTCATGTTGGGTCGGTGATGATGCGCAGGCGCGGGCTGCTTGTGGTAACATACCGACCTGTTGGTACCTCGACCTTGGATGCTCGCTCCACCGGCGGCTTCCCAGTCCGAGGCGAATAGAGTCGCCCGCGGGCGACGCGAAACGAAAGGTGAAACAATGACTGTTTCCAAAGAGCGCAAGGCGGAGCTGACCGCCCAGTTCGGTAACTCCCCGGTCGACACCGGTAACCCCAAGGTTCAGGTCGCCATCCTGTCCGAGCGCATCAAGGAGCTGACCGAGCACATGAAGTCCCACCAGAAGGACTTCCACACCCGTCGTGGTCTGCTCATGCTCGTCGGCCGCCGTCGTCGTCTTCTCTCCTACATCAAGAAGAACGACATCGTCGAGTACCGTGAGCTCATCAAGGCTCTGGGCATCCGCGACAACATCCAGTAGGATTTGTACATGCTAAGAGCGTCCTGCGCAGCGGGGCGCTCTTTTTGTGTAAGGGCGCGAACAATCACGCTCTGAAGCGTGGCGGGGGCAGGGGGCCCGCGTCACATGAGAAGCCCGCAGGCAAGGGGCCTGTGGGGTAAAGGAGAACAATGACACTCGTATCCAAGACCTTTGAGCTGTACGGCAAGACCTACACCTTTGAGTCAGGCGAGCTTGCCAAGCAGGCCACCGGCGCCTGCCTGGTCAAGCAGGGCGACACCACGATGCTCGACACCGTGGTCGTCTCCAAGGAGCGCAAGAACTACGACTTCTTCCCGCTGACCGTCGACTTCAACGAGAAGATGTACGCAGCCGGCCGCATCCCGGGTGGCTACCTCAAGCGTGAGGGCCGTCCCAGCGAGAAGGCCACGCTCACCGCGCGCATGATCGACCGTCCGATTCGCCCGAGCTTCCCGGACGGCTTCCGCAATGAGGTGCACATCGTCGCTACCTCGCTTGTCGCCGACCAGGTCAACCCCTTTGACGTCATCAACGTCATGGGTGCTTCCCTGGCCATGACGCTCGGCGGCGTGCCCTTCGAGGGCCCGCTTGCTTGCGTGCGCATCGGCCGCAACGTGGAGACCGGCGAGTTTATCGTCAACCCCACCTACGAGGAGCGCGAGAACTCGGATCTGGACCTGGAGCTGGGCGGATCCGCCGACTTCATCTCGATGGTCGAGGCCGGCGCCGAGGAGATCTCCGAGGACGACATGCTCGCCGCCATGAAGTTTGGCCAGGAGGCCCTTGCCGCTTTCTGCCAGGCTCAGGACGAGTTCGTCGCCGAGTGGGAGCAGGTTAACGGCCCCATCGTCAAGAAGGAGTACCCGCTCGACCAGCCCGTCGAGGAGGTCCAGGAGCGCATCTTCGCCCACTACGACGAGATGGCAGCCGCCCTTCGCGACGCCGACAAGCTCTCCCGTATCGGTAAGGTCGAGGCTCTGAAGGAGTCCATCCGCGCCGAGTTCTCCGACGAGGAGCAGGCCGCATGGGAGCGCGAGATCCCCGTGGCGCTCAAGAAGCTCGAGAAGAAGGCCATGCGCACCATGGTCGTTGAGACCGGCGAGCGCGTCGACGGCCGTGCCGCCGACGAGATCCGTCCCATCATGGTGAAGGACAACTACCTGCCGCTCGTTCACGGCTCCGGCCTGTTCCAGCGTGGCCAGACCCAGGTGCTCTCGGTTCTTTCGCTCGGCATGCTCAACGAGGGCCAGCGTCTGGATACCATCGAGCCCACCGAGGGCAAGCGCTACATGCACCACTACAACTTCCCGCCGTTCTGCACCGGCGAGACCGGCCGCATGGGCAGCCCCAAGCGCCGCGAGATCGGCCATGGCAATCTGGCCGAGCGCGCTCTGCTTCCGGTGCTTCCCGACGAGAACGAGTTCCCCTACGCCATCCGCGTCGTCTCCGAGGTCATGGAGTCCAACGGCTCCTCTTCGATGGCTTCGACCTGCGGCTCCACGCTCGCCCTTATGGACGGCGGCGTGCCCATTAAGCGCCCGGTCTCCGGTATCGCCATGGGCCTGATCCAGGAGGAGGGCAAGACCGTGGTACTGTCCGACATCCAGGGTCTCGAGGACTTCCTGGGCGACATGGACTTTAAGGTCACCGGCACCACCGAGGGCATCACCGCCCTGCAGATGGACAACAAGGCCACCGGCCTCACCTTCGACATCCTGGCCCGCGCTCTGCAGCAGGCCAAGGAGGGTCGCGCCTTCATCCTGCAGAAGATGCTCGATGTGATCCCCGAGCCGCGCCACACCACGCGCAGCACCGCTCCGCGCATCGTTTCCATCCAGGTTCCGACCGACAAGATCCGCGACGTCATCGGTTCCGGCGGTAAGGTCATCCGCGGTATCCAGGACGAGACCGGCGCCTCGGTCGACATCCAGGAGGACGGCACCGTCTTTGTCGGCGGCACCGGCGAATCCGTCGACCAGGCTGTCGAGCGCATCAAGCTCATCATCAAGGTTCCCGAGCCGGGCGAGGAGTACACCGGTCGCGTGGTCTCCATCCAGCCCTTCGGCGCCTTCGTCAACCTGCTGCCCGGCAAGGACGGCCTGCTGCATATCTCCCGCGTCGCCAAGGGTCGCGTGGAGAAGGTCGAGGACGTCCTCAACGTGGGCGACGAGGTCAAGGTCGTCGTCATCGAGGTCGACGATCGCGGCAAGATCTCGCTCGATCGTCTGGATAAGCCCGAGGCCCCGGCTCGTGCCGAGGGTGCCTCCGAGGGCGACGGCGAGCACTTCCAGCGCCGTGAGCGTCCGCGTCGCGAGCGCTCTGAGCGCAGCGACCGTCCGCGCCGTCCCGGCGACAACGGAGGCCGAAAGCCTCGCCGTCACCACGACGCCGAGTAACAGCCGTACATAAGCAGCTCAACAAGGGCGACTCCGGACAGGGGTCGCCCTTTTGCTATTCCCGGCGGGATAGACCGGTTCAGATGGGGCTTTGATGCATGGGTGGTCTGTTGTTGTGCAAATGGGTATCATACTGTGGTTATTGCATCGACTCTGCGATGCATGTTTGTACGTTCCCGGCGGTCGGTTTGCCAGAAGCGCCCCGTCGGTTGTTCCAGACCCGTTTCGAAGAAAGGAAACCACACTAACCTATGGCAGCTAAAAAATCATCTCCCTTGAAGATCATTCCGCTCGGCGGCCTTGACGGCATCGGCAAGAACATGACGGTCTTCGAGTGCGGCGACGACATGGTGCTCGTCGACGCCGGCCTCATGTTCCCCGACGATTCCCAGCCCGGTATTGACCTGGTGCTTCCCGACTACACCTATGTTCTGGAGAACGAGGAGAAGCTCCGCGGTATCGTCGTCACCCACGGCCACGAGGACCACACCGGTTCGCTTCCGTACCTGCTGCAGGACCTCAACAATAAGGTGCCCATCTTTTCGAGCAAGCTGACGCTTGGCTTTATCGAGGGCAAGCTTTCTGAGTTCCGCATCCGCGCACCCAAGTTCCGCGAGGTCAAGGGCGGCAGCCATGTCAACCTCGGTGGCATCTCGCTCGACTTCTTCTCGATGACGCACTCCATCCCCGGTGCTCTGGGCGTGTTCATTCGCACCAACCAGGGCACCGTTATGCACACCGGCGACTTTAAGCTCGACCAGACGCCCATCGACGGCGTCACGCCCGACTATGCCGCTATCAGCCGCTTTGCCAAGCAGGGTATCGACCTGCTGCTTTCCGACTCCACCAATGCCACGGTTCCCGGCTTTACCAAGTCCGAGGCAGAGGTTGGTCCCAACCTGCTCCACGCCATCAAGAACGCCCCGGGTCGCGTGTTCGTAGCGTCGTTCTCGAGCCACATCCATCGTTTGCAGCAGATCTGCGATGC
>URJD01000151.1 GCA_900548075.1 uncultured Collinsella sp. | reverse complement strand
CATCTGCTCGTTAGCGCTCATCGGAGTACACGACCTTACCGGAACCCTCGACGCACTCGCCCACGCGGAACGGCTTCTCGCCCAGCGCGACCAGGGCCTCGGTCACCGCGGCCTCGTCCTCGGGGGCGACGATCAGGCACAGGCCAACGCCCATGTTGAAGGTCTTGCACGCCTCGTTGGGCGCAAGCTCAGCCTGGCGCGACACATAGGTGATGACAGGCGGAACGTTCCAGCCCATCTCGGCACCGTTGCGGGTGACCACGGCGTCGACGTCGTCGGCGAGCGCGCGGTTGAGGTTCTCGGTGATGCCGCCGCCAGTGATATGGGCGATGGCGTGCACCGGAGCGCCGCCGCGCAGCAGCTCCAGAATCGGCTTGACATAGATGCGCGTGGGGGCCAGCAGGGCGTCTGCCAGCGATGCGCCGCCGAGCTCCTCGAGCGGACGGCTCAGTTCCTCGGCCTTAGCGGCGGCCTCGGGCGTGCCCGGCTTAATGCCGTCGACGCCAATGACCTTGCGCACGAGCGAGTAGCCGTTGGAGTGCACGCCGGTGGAAGGCAGGCCCAGAATCACGTCGCCGGGGCGGACGTTCGCGGGGTCGAGCATCTTGGGACGGTCGACGACGCCCACGGTAAAGCCGGCAAGGTCGTAGTCGGCCGGAGCCATGACGCCGGGGTGCTCGGCCATCTCACCGCCCACGAGCGCGCAGCCCGCGAGCTTACAGCCATCGGCCACGCCCTTGATGATCTTTGCCATGTGCTCGGCCTCGATGTGACCGATGGCAACGTAGTCCAGGAAGAACAGCGGCTCGGCGCCCGAAGCCAGAATGTCGTTAACGCACATGGCGACCAGGTCCTGGCCCACCGTCTCGTGACGGTCCATGATCTGGGCGAGCACGAGCTTGGTGCCCACGCCGTCGGTACCGCTAATCAGAATCGGGTCTTCCATATCCTTAAGCGCGGCGGCCGAGAACAGGCCACCGAAGCCGCCGATACCGCCGATGACCTCGGGGCGGTTGGTGTCCTTGACCATCTGCTTAATCGCGTCGACGGCACGGCCGCCCTCGGCGGTATCGACGCCGGCATCCTCATACGTCACATGCTTGCTGTCGCTCATCTGAGCCTTCCTCTCCCACTACCGTGGCGCCGCGCGGGCGCCAAACGGTGCTCATAGTTGCGTTCATTTCGGCGTGTGCCATAACAGCACACGCCGTCATATCAACAAAACAGCAGGTGAAACCTACCAAAATAAACCTGTCCCTAAATGGCCGGTTTTAGGCCTCGCCGTGCTTCTCTTCCCAGCTGCGGTCGTCGTATTTCTCGACCACGGCGTCGTCGTCAAAGTGCAGCGGCTTATCCAGGTTGCGAGGCGTAAAGCCCTCCATAAACTTGTCGCGGCCAAAGCTCTCGGGAATCGCCACGGGGTAGCGGCCGGTAAAGCACGCATCGCAGTAGCCGCCCTTGGGCATGACCTTCAGCAGGCCCTCGACCGAAAGGAAGGCCAGCGAATCGGCGCCAATGTACTCGCAAATCTCATCAACCGTCTTGTTGGCGCTGATGAGCTGCGACTGCACGTCGGTATCGATGCCGTAGAAGCACGGCCAGATGACCTCGGGCGAGTTGATGCGAATGTGAATCTCCTTGGCACCGGCGTTACGCAGCATCTTAACGAGCTGCACCATGGTGGTGCCGCGCACGATAGAGTCGTCGATGACGACCAGGCGCTTGCCCTCGATGTTGTCACGCAGCGGGTTGAGCTTCATACGCACGCCCATGGCACGCAGCTCCTGCGTGGGCTCGATAAACGTGCGGCCCACGTAGCGGTTCTTGATAAGGCCCTCGCCAAAGGGAATGCCGCTCTCGTGCGAATAGCCCTCCGCGGGCGGCAGGCCAGAGTCGGGCACGCCGATGACCAAGTCGGCCTCGACGGGCTCCTCGTGTGCCAGCTGACGACCCATGTCATAGCGGCAGGCGTAAACGCTCTTGCCGTTCATGATGGAGTCGGGGCGGGCAAAGTAGACCTGCTCAAAGATGCAGTTGGCGGGCTCTTCGGCGGCAGGTACGCCCTGCTCGGACACGAGGCCCTCGGCGCTGATGCGCAGGATCTCGCCGGGGCGGACGTCGCGCACATACTCGGCGCCCACGATGTCGAGCGCGCAGGTCTCGGAGGCGACGACCCAGCCGCCGGCGCGCGTGACATGGACGGCGGAGTCGACCGTCGCGGCGCCGTCCTGCGACGGCAGCTGCGAAACGGATGCGGCATCGGCCTGGTCCAGACCCTCGTCCACGAGCTTGCCAAGCACGAGCGGGCGAATGCCGTGCGGGTCGCGGAAGGCGTAGAGCGCCTGCTCGTTGATGAGCGTCATGGCGTAGCCGCCGCGCACGAGCTCCATGGTCTTGCGAATGCCCTCGCGCAGATGGCCCGTACGCTGGGTAAAGTAGCCGATGAGCTTGGTCGCGACCTCGGAATCCGAGTTGGAGAGGAACGGCACGCCCAGCTCGATCAGCTGGCGGCGCAGCTCGTCGGTGTTGACGAGGGTACCGTTGTGCGCAAGCGCGATGATGACGCTATTGATGGTAGAGAGGTGCGGCTGAGAGGCTTCCCAGCTCTTGGCGCCGGCGGTGCCGTAGCGCACGTGTCCCACGGCCAGCTGGCCGGAAAGCGTCGACAGGTCGGCGTTGGAGAACACGCGGTCGAGCAGGCCCAGGTCCTTGCGAACCATAACCGTGCCGCCGTCGCCCACGGCGATTCCCGCCGATTCCTGGCCGCGGTGCTGCAGCGCACGCAGGCCAAAGTACGTCAGTCGAGCCACGTCGCGATCGGGCGCCCATACGCCGAAGACGCCGCATTCCTCATGCAGCTGGTCGGAGTCCGGATCATACGTCGACATGGTCTTCACCTGTCCCGCGGCACGCTCGGCCGCGCGGATGGTTTCTTGAGACATGGCATCCCCTCAGAGCCTCGTATTTTGGCGTTACCCGCCTTATTATACGCACGGCATGACGCGCTCCCCAGTGCATGAGCAGCGCTTTTTAAAAGCCCACCGAGCTTATAATCCGTTTTGCAGCCAAACATTTTATTGGGCAACCGCCTCGGGGCCGACGATCCCGCATACTTCCGTTGCGACGCGTCTCGCCCGCCGTTGGGGCTTGCATTGTTGCAATTGGGACGTTCGTCCTGTCTTTTGGCAGGTCGGCGGCGTATCCTTGTACCTACAGCAAAACGAGAAAGGTTATGTATGGATCGAAACGAACTCGACCCCAGCGTCCCCAGCGCCACGGAGGTCAAGAAGATCCCCCTCATCATTAAGGTGTACGCCGTCCTATGCATCCTGTCCGGCGTGGGCACGCTCCCTTCGGTCGGCGCCTTTATGTGGCAGGTCATCACCGCGCTCATCAACGGCAACGCCGCCGCCAAGCTCGGCGACAACACGCTCGTCGCGGTCGGCCTTATCGTCGCCGGCATCATGCTCTCGGCTGCCAGTGCCGTCATCTTGATCATCTTTGGCCTGGACCTCATCAAGAACCAGCGCCGCAATGCCGCCCGTCTGTCCTATATCCTTATCGCGTTTACCGTCGTCGAGCTTTTGGTTGACGTGATGCTCCAGGGCATCGGGCCCTTCTTGCTTCGCCCTGCCATCCAGCTCGGCATCCTCGTCGCGCTTTCGGCCACCGTCGACCCCACGCTGCGCCAGGAGCGCGAGCTGCAGCGCCGCCTGCAGGAGATGCTCGACCGCGACGCCGCCGCCGAGGGCATGCTCGGGCGCGATGAAACCGGCGAAGGCTACATCAAGCTCAACTACTTCAACCTGTTCTGGGTATTCTTTGTCTGCTGCATACTCGGCCTGATCGCCGAGGACATCTGGCACATGACGGTCGACGACCCGGGCGTCTACCAGAACCGCGCCGGCATGCTGTTTGGCCCCTTCAGCCCCATCTACGGATTTGGCGCCGTACTCATGACCATGGTGCTCAACCGCTTCTACAAAAAGAACCCCATCATTATCTTTTTGGTGAGCGCGCTGCTCGGCGCAAGCTTTGAGGTGTTCGTGGGCTGGTTTATGCAGACCTCGTTTGGCGTGGTCTCGTGGAGCTACTCGCATATGAAGCTCTTTGGCATGCCCGATCCGCTCGCCGTCCTTACCGGCGGACGTACCTGCACGGGCTTCGCCTGCCTGTGGGGCCTGGGTGGCCTCATCTGGATCAAGCTGCTGCTGCCGAGGCTGCTCAAGCTCATCAACATGATTCCGTGGAAGAGCCGCTACTCGGCTACCGTCATCTT
>URJD01000150.1 GCA_900548075.1 uncultured Collinsella sp. | reverse complement strand
GGTCGGAAACGACAGCACGCGGCCCAAGCGCTCGCACGCGCCAGCCTCGTCTATATCGGCAAAATCGTCCTCATGCGCAAAGAAGCGCCAAACCTCGGCCATGACATCCTTTCGATTGTGACGACAAGGGCCGCCCCACCGGAGCGGCCCTGCCACGTAAGCGTTTGCGGTCGGCTATTTGTCCTCGAGATAACGCGAGAGGAACTCGCGGGTACGTTGGTGCTTGGGGTTCCCGAAGAGCTCGGCCGGCGCGGCATCCTCGAGCACCACGCCCTTGTCCATAAAGACCACGCGGTCGGACACGGTTCGGGCAAAGGCCATCTCGTGCGTGACGACGACCATGGTCATGCCGTCGGCAGCGAGCTTGCGCATGACCTCGAGCACTTCTCCCACGATCTCGGGGTCGAGCGCGGAGGTCGGCTCGTCGAACAGCATGATCTGCGGATTCATGCACAGGGCACGAGCGATGGCCACGCGCTGTTTTTGACCACCGGACAGGCGGCCCACGGCGGCGTGCGCGAACTTTTCGAGTCCCACGCTGGTCAGATGCTCCATCGCGACCTTCTCGGCCTCGGCCTTGCTCATCTTTTTGAGCGTGACGGGCGCGAGCGTGCAGTTGTCGAGCACATCCATGTTGTTGAACAGGTTAAAGCCCTGGAACACCATGCCGATGTCCTCGCGCAGCTTGTTGATGTTGCAGCGCTCGGCCGTGAGGTCCTGGCCGTGGAACCAGATGTGGCCCGCGTCCGGGGTCTCGAGCAGGTTGAGGCAGCGCAGGAAGGTCGACTTGCCCGAACCCGAGGCGCCGATAATGGTGACGACTTCGCCGGGGTTAACGGACAGGTCGATGCCCTTGAGTACCTCGAGCGAGCCAAAGCTCTTGCGCAGGCCCTCAACGCGGATGAGCGGCTCATTGGTCTGTGCGGCGGCCGCAACGCCGGTAATGGCGGTATCTGCCATGATAATTCTCCTCGTCTTGAGCCTAGTTGGAGCTGGGCAGCGTGACCGGAGCCTCGGCGCCGAGCTTTTTGCCAAAGGCCTCGAGCAGGCGGCTCGCCACGAGCGTCAGGATCAGGTAGACCACGAGCGCCACGCAGTAGACCTCCATCTGGCGGTAGTACACGCCGGCGACGGTGGTGGTGGCGTACATGAGGTCAAACACGCCGATGACCGAGAGCACCGACGAATCCTTGATGTTGATGATGAGCTCGTTGGTGAGCGCCGGAATCGCGTTTTTAATGCCCTGGGGGAACACGACCTTGCGCATAGCCTGCCACTGCGAAAGGCCCAGCGAGCGCGCCGCCTCGGCCTGGCCGGGATCGATGGACTCGATGCCGCCGCGCAGGACCTCCATCATGTAGGCGGTGGAGTTGAGCGAGATGGTAACGAGGCCGGCGGTGAAGGTGCTCCAAATCTGGTTGGCCTGAGCGGTCTCGAAGCCCATGCCGCGCAAAACGGTGAAGCCCGCGTAATAGATGAGCAGGCCCTGGACCATCATGGGCGTGCCGCGCACGATGGTGGAGTAGATGGTCGCAAAGCCGCGGCCGATACTCTTAAAGAAGCGCACCAGGTCGTTATCCACGCGGTCGAAGGTCTGAATACGCAGGAACACAAAGAGCAGTGCCAGGAAGAATGCGATGACGGTGCCGAAGGTGGCAAGCGCGATGGTGATCTCGATACCGCGAATGAAGAAGTCGCCGCTCTTGTAGGTCATGTAGACCAGGCTCGACAAAAAGTCGCTGGGGTTGGAATCCGAGACAATGCTCACCTGCACCAGGTCGATAAACGACATGACGCAGCGGTCGATAAAGAAAACTGCCGCGATGGCGACCACGACGTAGCTGCCTAAACGTGCTCCACGACGGAAACGCTCGGATGCGAACGGCGACTTTTCGCGATAGTCGCTCCAGTGCATAAGCTTGGTGACCAGCGCCGCCGCCGACACGACGAGCCACGCCCACAGGATTGCCCAAAGGCAATCTTGAAACACGCCCGTGGGAGCCAAGAAGCTCAGCGGTGTGGGGTTGCGCTGGCTAAACGCCAGGCCGAGCGCCGCGATAACGCTCGTGCCCAGGTACACATAACGGTGGTCGGCCTTGATAAAGGAGGCCAGACGATTGATGGTTTTCATGCTGCCTCCCTATGCCGGCTGGCGGTCGAGGCACGCGTCCCACATTTGGTCGCGCTCCTCTTGGCTAATGCCCTTGAGTGTCTTGTCGATGAGCTTAAGGAGCTTGTCCGAGCCCTTGCGGCAGCCGACGTTTGCCGCGACCTCCTGCTTAAAGCCCTCGCCCTCGGCAAAATGAATGGGGACGATGCCCGGGTTTTGGGCCATATAGCCCTTCTCGTTCTCGGTGTTGTAGGTCACGGCGTCGCACGTGCCCTGCAGCAGGTTCGAGAACACCGTGGGGACCGAATCGACCGGGTTTTTGTGCACAACGCCCGGAATCTCGTCGATGACGGTATCGAGCATAGTGTCCTTTTGACCGAGCACCGTGGCACCGCTGAAGTCGCTGAGCTTGGTGGCGTTTTGGTAGGGCGAGCCCTCTTTTACGAACAGGCCAAAGTAACCGATAAAGTACGGGTCGGAAAAGCCGACAGACTCCTCGCGCTCGGGCGTGGCGCTCATACCGGCGATGATGAGGTCGATCTGGCCGTTGTTGAGCGAGTCGATAAGGCCCGAGAAGCTCTGTTTGACGGCAACGGGCTCGCCGCCGAGGGCCTTGCAGACGATCTTGGCGATCTGCACGTCGTAACCATCGGCATAGGCGCCCTGCACGTTGTCGATGGGGATGGTGTACTCGCTGGCTTCGGAGACCTGCCAGTTGTACGGGGCGTAGGCCGCCTCCATGCCGATACGGATCTTGTCCTTGCCGATCACGGAATCGGACAGGTCGTCGCGACCGCCGCCCGTCGTGGGCTGAACTACTTCCAGCGTGGAGGGACGCTGGCAACCGGCAAGTGCGCCGGCGACGACAGAAGCGCTCGCAGCGAGAGCACTACCCAAAAAGATGCGACGGCTGCATACCGGCTGGGCCTGCATGCCGCGCTGTTGTCGAGGTTGCATCTGGTGCCTTCCCTACTTTGTTTTGCTGACAACAAGACAGGATATACGCCAACAACCAGCAGCACAGCATAAGCGCGAAAAATTAATAGACACACGGCAGTCGTTGGGGACGTTCTTAAACGACTAGTCGTTGGGGACAGTCTTCGCAGCCGGCAGATAGGGGCTGTCCCCAAGCGCCGCAAGAGTGTCCCCTTTGCCTAGTCGTTTAAGAACGTCCCCAACGACTACCTGACAAAAAACCTCCCTGCCGGGGATGACAGGGAGGTTTTTTGTACATCTACAGCAACGTAACGCTAAAGGTCCGCTTGTCCATCTCGCCGGGGGCCAGGGTGATGGTGTTGACCTTGTGCTCGAAGACGTCGTCCTCGGTGTCCATGGTGGTGTGGCCGGTCCAGGGCTCGAGCGCCACAAACGGGGCATCGTTGGCGGCAGACCACACGCCGATGTACTTAAAGCCCTCAAAGTCGATCTTGACGCCGTGGCCCGACTTGCGGCCGCGCAGGGTGAGCGTGGAGCCGGGAACGTCGGTGAACATGATGGCGTCGTTGTCGAAGCTACGGTGCGTGATAGGCACAATGTCCGAGTTGTCGGGAGCCTTGTAGGAGCTCTCGAACGTCATAAGGCCATCGGTCGTAATGATGGGAGCCTCGTTGGTCCACGCCTCGGTAAACGCCAGCTCATAATCCTCGAACGCTTCGTCCTCGGCACCGGGGGCGGGCACGTTGAAT
The DNA here is from genome assembly GCA_900548075.1 of uncultured Collinsella sp. GTDB lineage: Bacteria > Actinomycetota > Coriobacteriia > Coriobacteriales > Coriobacteriaceae > Collinsella. Next base: position 506 of record URJD01000150.1, on the reverse strand, counting down.
GCAGGATGGCCACCCACCGAGAACGGCAGGTCAACGTCGCCGGTGTTGGTGACGGCAAAGGTCTGGGTGAGCGTGGCGTCACCAGTCAGGGCATAGGTCATGTTGAGCTTAAAGTGGAACGGGAAGGCCTTGAGCGACTCGGGCGTGTCGGTGATCTCATAGGTTACCGAGGAGCCGTCTTCCGACACCTCGACCAGCTCGTGCTCGACGATGCGCGCGAGGCCGTGGCGCGGCATCTCGCAGGTGCCGGCCGCAGACGTCGCCGTGTTGTTGCGCAGCGAGCCCACAATGGGGAACAGGATGGGCGCGTGCTTGCCCCAAAAGGTGGGGTCACCCTGCCACAGATACTCATTGCCATTGAGGGCAAGACTCGTGAGCTGGGCGCCCATGGAATCGATGGCCGCGGTGAGGCCGCCGCGCTTGATGGTGGTGACGGTGGACATGCTACTTCCTCCAAAAGTAAACAACAGTGTCGAGGGCTATTGTCCCACTCTTGGCGGCAAGGA
>URJD01000149.1 GCA_900548075.1 uncultured Collinsella sp. | reverse complement strand
GCGACCGCAACATAGCAACTTGGTTGGGCGATGCGCCGCAGCCGGTACGTGACACCACGAACCAGCTGCTCGAGCGCATCGCCCTTTTGCGTGCCGAGCAGACGATTTATCCGGCGCAAGACGACATTCTCAATGCGCTCGCCTACACGCCGGCAGACCAAGTCAAGGTTGTCATCTTGGGCCAAGACCCCTATCACGGGCCTAACCAAGCCATGGGACTGTCATTCTCGGTTCCCACGACGCAAACCAAGCTGCCGCCGAGCCTGCGCAACATCTACAAGGAACTCAATGCGGACCTGGGCTGCTCCATTCCTGCCACGGGCGACCTAACGCTATGGGCACAGCAGGGCGTCTTACTCCTTAACACCACACTCACCGTGCGCGAGCACGCCGCCAACTCACACGCCAAGCTGGGTTGGAGCACCTTAACTGACTACATTATCGAACGCTGCTGCCAGCTGCCCCAACCGATAGTCTTTTTGTCATGGGGCCGCTTTGCCCAGCAGATGGTCGCAGGCAAGCTCGCCGCAACTGGTGCGGGCGAGGCGACTGGCAAGTTCTGCCTGGCATCCACGCACCCCTCGCCGCTTTCGGCCAACCGGGCAACGGCGGAGCTCCCGGCTTTTATGGGATCCCGCCCTTTCTCGGCTACCAACCATTTGCTCAAGCAACACGGCTCGGCCCCCATCGATTGGGGTTGCCTCGACTAAGCGCAGGGACTTCCAAACAAAAACACGCCCGACGGCTTTTGCCATCGGGCGCGTCTGCTACTCAGGCCAAACAAACTGCGTGCGGCCGGCCTCGCCGCCATCGATGAGCAGACTCTGCCCGGTCATAAACCGGTTGGTCACGCCCACAAAGTAGATCCACTCGGCGATTTCTTGCGCCGTGGCCCAGCGCTTGAGCGGCGTGAGCTCCATAATCTGGGCCCACAGATGCTCGTCTTCCATCACGCAACGGTTGAGCGGCGTGATAACGCCACCCGGATCCACGCTGTTGGCGATGGCCTGCGGCGCCAGGCGGTTCGCAAGGTTCTTGGTGTAGGCGATAATGCCGCCCTTGCTGGCCGCATAGGCAGGAAACTCCGACCCCGTGTGACCACTCGCCGAGCCCACGTTGACCACGGACTGGATTGCCGGCGCCGGCTTGGCGGCAAGGCCCTCCCCCACAAAGGCATACCGCTCGGTCACGTTGATGGTGCCCGTCAGGTTAGCGGCAATATCGTCGGCCGAATCCTGTGTGCCGGCGACGTTCACGATCACCTGGGGCTCCAGGTCGTCCGGAAACGTATCCGGATCGCGGACATCCACAATCAGGTGACGATAGCGCTCGTGCTCGACCGCGGCCGGCAGCAGATCAAAGCCCACGACCTCGTGGCCCTCGTCCAAAAACCGCTGCACGCACGCGGCTCCAATGCCGCCCGAAGCACCCGTGATCAACACCTGCATAATGGCTCCTTAGGCAGTTGCGTGACGCTCGAGATATTCAGCACCCACGTTCTCGCGCTCCCAGCTGCGCACGACCTTGTAGCCCACGGGGCTCAGGAAGACCTCGCACAGCAGCTCGGCAATAGCGCCGGTCAGCGAGCACATAATCACCTGTACCCAGGTCCAACCAAAGAACGTGTGGCTCACCACAATGGCGAAGACCAGGTTGTCGATAAACTGGCCAATGCCCGTGGACACATAGGAGCGGAAGGCAAAGCTCGCAAAATTATTCTTTTTGAGCATACGGCCGAGCGACTGGTTGAGCGTGGAGTTGACCACGGCAGAAACGAGCATTGCCAGCGAAGAGCCCAGCACCACGTACCAGGTGCCGCCGATGGTGGCGTTAAGGGCGGTGTTGACCTCGATCATGCCCGTGTCATAGTAGGCGCCCCACATACCCGGCGTGAGCGAGCACAGCCAAAAGCACAGGCTCACGGCCAGGTTGACCGCCAGTGCGAGGATAGAGATTTTGATGGATGCCTTGGCGCCAAAGCGCTTGCAGATCATGTCCTGGCACAAAAACGAAACCCAGCTCACCACAAAGCCGCAATCGAGTGCCAGATACGGCAGGCTGATGAGCTCTTTGTTGGCCAGCAGGTTCATCATGATGACGCTCACGAAAAACAGCGAAACCGTTGCCGCGGGAATGCTCCGCAACAGGACCTTGTAGTCCTCCATGACCTTCTTGATCATTATGTACTCCTTTGGTTTTAGGTTTAACGAGCAGGATATCGGACCCGAACTGCTCGGACGCCCCGGTCTTGAGACGACGGTGGGTATGATAGCCGCTCACACGGCATCAGGCAAGCAAACGGCGCGGCAGCCCCGCAGGGCCACCGCGCCGATGCGTTAAAACGCTACGTTGCCAAACTCCGACAGGATAAGGTCGGGATTGTGGTCGGTAGCCCAATCCACGTTCCACGGGCTCGTGAACAGCAGCAACTTGCCGCCGCGCATGTCCTCGACGCGCAGCGTGTCGCGCGTGAGCGAAAGGCCCGGGATATCGATGGTGTCGGGGTCGTTCTGGATCCAGCGGATGTCCGTATAGGGCAGCGGCTGGCGACGAACCTCAACACGGTACTCGGCCTTGAGGCGGCGCTCGAGTACCTCAAACTGCAGGACGCCGACCACGCCCACGATGACGCTCTCCATGCCGGCACCCAGCTCGCGGAAGATCTGGATGGCACCCTCCTGGGCAAGCTCCTCCATGCCCTTGACGAACTGCTTGCGCTTGAGCGTGTCGACCTGCGTAATGCGAGCGAACATCTCGGGGGCAAACGTCGGGATCTGCGGATACTGCACGTGGCGCTTGCCAGAGCACACGGTGTCGCCGATGCTAAAGATACCCGGATCGAACAGGCCCACGATATCGCCCGCGTACGCCTCGTCAACAATCGCACGGTCATCGGCCATCATCGAGGTGCCCGTAGCAAGCTTAAGCTTGCGGTTGCCCTGCACGTGGAAGGCGTCCATGCCGCGCTCGAACTTGCCCGAGCAAATGCGCACAAAGGCGATGCGGTCGCGGTGGTTCTTGTCCATGTTGGCCTGAATCTTAAACACAAAGCCGCTAAAGTCGTCGCGGCAGGGATCGACCGGCTCGCTGGTGAGCGTATCGGTATAGGCGCGAGGCGTCGGGGCCAGGCGCAGGAACTCCTTGAGGAAGGGCTCCACGCCAAAGTTGGTAAGCGCCGAGCCAAAGAACGCCGGGCTCAGCTTGCCGCAGGCCACAGCATCCAAGTCGAGCTCGTCGCCGGCACCATCGAGCAGCTCGATGTCGTCCATCAGGTTCTTGTGGTTTTCCTCGCCAATAAGCTCGTCCATGGAAGGATCGCCCAGCTCGGCCTCGACCTCGGCGACCTTCTTGGTGGCGTTGGCGTGACCGTCGCCCTCAAAGGCAATGACGCGACGGGTCTGACGATCGAACACACCGCGGAAGTTGCGGCCGCTGCCGATCGGCCAGTTCATGGGATACGTATTGATACCCAGGACGTTCTCGATCTCTTCCATGAGCTCAAACGGATCGCGAGCCTCGTGGTCGAGCTTGTTCACAAAGGTGAAGATGGGAATGTGACGCAGCGTGCAGACCTTAAAGAGTTTCTTGGTCTGGGCCTCGACGCCCTTGGCGCCGTCGATGACCATGACCGCAGCATCGGCGGCCATAAGGGTACGGTAGGTATCCTCCGAGAAGTCCTGGTGGCCGGGGGTATCGAGGATATTGACGCAGGCGCCGTTATAGGTGAACTGCAGCACCGAGGAGGTGACGGAGATGCCGCGCTCCTTCTCGATGTCCATCCAGTCCGAGACGGCATGCTTGGCCGAGCTCTTGCCCTTGACCGAGCCGGCAGTCTGGATGCTGCCGGTATAGAGCAGCAGCTTCTCGGTAAGCGTGGTCTTACCGGCGTCCGGGTGGCTGATGATCGCGAATGTGCGGCGCGACGAGATTTCATCCGACAGGCTTGCCATGCGGATCCTTTCTTGCATTGAGTGCATTACGTCGTTGTAACCGCACTATTGTAGCCGCGAAATCCCGCCATAGGGCGCCTATCAGGACAAATTCATCAGTTGGGGCCTGGGTAGCCGGGCCAATCGGTATTTGCCTCTTGCAGAACTGTGCATAGTGTATATATACTGTGCTTACCGGTTATATACACGTGTAGCCCAACAGCTAAGGAGCCGCTGTGGACATCATCCTATCCAATTCGAGCGACAAGCCCATCTACGAGCAGATAACCTCGCAAGTCAAAGCTCAGATCTTATCGGGCACGCTCGCCGCGGGAGCCAAACTCCCCAGCATCCGTGCACTCGCGAGCGATCTTGGCGTGAGCGTCATCACCACCAAGCGCGCCTACGCCGACCTGGAGCAGCTCGGGTTTATCTGCACCGTGCAGGGCAAGGGCTGCTTTGTCGCCGAGGGCAACCAAGAGCTCTTGCGCG
>URJD01000148.1 GCA_900548075.1 uncultured Collinsella sp. | reverse complement strand
CGTATCGAGTGCATGCGGCGAAACAGGCACTTCGATAGAATTCCTCCAACGATATACAGGTTAAATATACGCAGTTGCAGGTGGCAAACTTGAGCATAGGCCCTGCAATACGGGTGTATTGCAGGGGTTTTGGCAGGTTGGAATTATTCTCTAGAAGCTATAAAGGTGAGTGTATTACATGCGTACATCCAAGGGAGATTTCACGCTCGTTTCTGAAAGATGTAGTACGTTTGTAATATCGTTTACACTCAATTACTCTAGTGCAATAAAGTAGTGGTTGTAAGATTGGCTATTATTAGCCGATGTTGTATTTGACTATTCAAATTGCACGCTCATTAAGGGAGGCCAGTGATGTCATCGACTCAAAAACGAGCCATCCTGCAGGTGCGCATTCGCGAGGAAGACAAGCAGCATGCCGAGCGCCTCTACGACGCCATGGGCACATCGCTCGCCGAGGCTGTCCGTCTATTTGTCGCGCAAAGCATTTTGATGCGCAAGCTCCCCTTTCAGCCGGTCGCCGTGCGCTCAAAGGATGGCACCGCCGCCTATGGATCGCTCAAAGCATATGGTGACCCCAATCGCCGCTCCGAGGAGCGCAATGCCTGGATTGAATACCTTGCCACAGAAAGCGACGATTCGGTTTTGGGTCCCGAGGAAGTAGATATCCATGAGTAGCACCATCATCGACGAGACCGTCATACTACGTTACCTGCTGGACGACGACGAAGTTCTGTCACCGCGCGCCGCCAAGGTCATCGCCACGCGCACCGCTCGTGTCTACCCCGAAATCATCACGCGCGTCGTGGTCACGCTGCGCGACGTCTATAAGGTTCCCCGCGTTGAGATTGCTGCGGCCATGAAAAGGCTGCTCGATGACGTCATGGTCGACGAGCCCACCGTTGTCGCCCTTGCCGTCAAGCTCTTTGGCAAGACCCATATGGACTTTACCGACTGCCTCCTCGCAGCCCGAACCGCCATCTACAACGATGATGTCGTGAGCTTTGGCAAGCCCATCATCCAAGGCATGATCGATTACCGCCACAAGCGCCAAACCGCAGCCGAAGCCCGCAGCCGAAGCACCGACTCCACCATCGACAAGCTCCGCCACCACGGTCGCCACTAACCGACAGGCAACGACATCGCCCGCCCCTCAGCCCCATCCCCTCCTAAGTTGCGGTGAAATAGTTCCTGGATTAAGGCTTATTCGAGCTATTCAGGAACTATTTCACCGCAACTTTCTGTAAGGGTGGTTTTAAGTGCCGCCGAGGGGCCCTAATCGACCGTTTGCCGATACGTTTGGCTCTGACTCATGACTCTGACCTGCCCCGTCAAGCTTTTGGTCAGTTCATGGCAAGGTCTGGCGGAGCAAATATGGGATAGCGTAGTGTCATTCACTCCCCCTCGAGACCATGGGGTCGAAAATGAGTCATGATAAACGCTGCTCCAAACCGCAAGCAGAGCTGTTCTTCCGGTTATTCGAGGCCCATCATGGCGGGCACCTGTTTGTAGCTACCAGAAAATGGGATGAGCGCTGTGCCTACGCGCTCATGCAAAAAGAGATGATTATTCGACTCTACAACCATGTCTACGCTGATCCCGCGTATTGGAATGACCTCGGCGTCGAAGATCGCATCTTTCAATTGGCATCCGCTATTGCGGTCGTTGAACCGAATGCCGTGTTTTGTGGAGCAACGGCGGCACTGCTCTATGGCATCGGTTCTGCATATTCGCTTCTCGACAAGGTGCAAGTGCTGTTGCCGCGTTCCACCAGACGCGATATGTACGAATTCGTTGAATACCGACGCTGGCGGCCGGGCGACGTATGGCAGCTCGGTCCTTTTACGTTAACGGATCCATATCGCACGGTGGTCGACATCGCCCGAACGAGCGCTTTTCGATATGCACTAGGCTATGTCGACGGGTTGGCTCGTGAGTACGGTGTCGAGCGTGAAGAATTGCGTGCATATGCACAAACGAACTGCCGCGGACTGCACGGCATCGCGCGCGCATTTGACGTTTTTGAACACATGGATGCCAGATCGGATAACGGTGGAGAATCCGAAGCACGGGCGGCAATGATTCTGGCGGGAGTTGCCGCTCCCGAACTTCAGGTTGAAATCACTCGACCGGGAAACGCCGGCTATTATTTGACAGATTACGGCTGGCAGATGCCAAACGGCTCTTGGATGCTGGCTGAGCTGCATGGACTAGGCAAGTTTGAGGACGAGTCCCAAAATGATCCGGAACATACTGCGGCAAAAACCTATCGAGCTGCCCTCATGCGCGACGCGAACCTGCGTGCCATGGGCCACAACGTCATTCATTTCAAACTCTCAGACACCTACGATGTCAAAGCGTTCGGCTCCATGATGCGCGGATACGGTATACCAACCACAAAACCCTACGCAGACTCCTGACCGGCTGCCCTCATCTTCTCGACAACAGAACACATCATCGACCCAGCCCACTCAGCCTCATATAAGTTGCGGTGAAATAGTTCCTGGATAACAGCTTTTGCGGCTTATCCAGGAACTATTTCACCGCAACTTAGAAGGGGATGTGGGGTCCCCGGCATGTAAATGAAAACGGCTCTGGCACCAAATAGAGCCAAAGCCGTTAAAACTATCCTATGGAGCGGGCGACGGGAATCGAACCCGCGTCATCAGCTTGGAAGGCTGGGGTTCTACCATTGAACTACGCCCGCAAGATATGGTCGGGACGACAGGATTTGAACCTGCGACATCCTGCTCCCAAAGCAGGCGCGCTACCAAACTGCGCCACGTCCCGAAGGTGTTGAGCAGCTAAGGTCTAAACCTTGCGTGTCCCAAAGCGATGGAAATTATAGGGGAGACTCCCCGCCTGCGCAAGCATTGATGCCTTAGCTCCTCGAATGTGCAACAAAACGACTATGGAGCAGACCGATCACAAATGCCACCACGGCAACCGGCGCCCACGCGGCTCCAATGTTCGCCAGCGGCAGTGCATCGAATGGCAGCCACGCGCCCGCAAAGAACGCATCGCGGACCGAGGTGATCACACTCTGCACAGCAACCACGCCGCCGACCCAGGCCCACACCTGCGGATGCGCGTCGCAAAAACCATGCACCAGACCCATCAGTACCAGCACAATGGCAACGGGATACAAGGCGTTGAGCATGGGCACCGAGAACATGAGGATCACGTCGAGGCCCACGTTGGAAAGCACGCACGAAAACGCTGCGAACACAAAGGCGAGAACCGCAAAGGGACGGCGCATGACCTCCTCGGAAGCCTCTGCTCCCCCTTCGACCACATACGTCTCGCAAAAGTAGCGCGAGCAGCAGCTGATAAGGCCAATGCACACGTTCATGCAGGCGAGGAAGAAGATCGCAAAGACCACGACCGTGCCGGCAAGCCCAAAATGCATGGAGGCCGAACGGGCGAGGATGGCGGCGCCGTTGGTAGCGTCAGGCATCACGGTGCCGAGCTGCATACCGGCAAGGCCCAAGCCGCAGTAGATGATGGCCATAAGCACGCCGGCGATCACACCGGAACGCGAAATCTCGAAGGCCACGCGCTTGTCATCGGTAACACCCAACTCGTGGATGGTCTCGGCGATGATGATGCCGAAGGCGAGCGACGCGAGCAGGTCCATGGTCTGATAGCCAGTCAGAAAGCCCTGCACGGCGGCGCCTGCATCGTAGGGAGCCTGAGGCGCGGCAGCCGGTCCCAGCGGCGAGATCACGGCAGCACCCACGACCAGCACGATGAGCGCAATGAGCGCGGGGCCCGTAATGCGGCCGAGCACGCGCGTGATGACACCTGGGCGCAGCGTGAGCACAAACGCGACGACGAAGAACCCGATGGCAAACACCAGACGTGCTGCGCCGAGCGAAACGCCCTCGGGCAGCAGCGGCACCAGCATCTCGAAGGCCGTGGAGCTCGTGCGCGGAATAGCCAGGCACGGGCCGATGGCCAGATACACAGCCGCGACAAAGAACTCACTGAACTTGGGGTGCACGCGGCCGGCAAGCTCACGCGCCGTTCCGGCGAGCGCCACGGCGATAAAGCCCATAACAGGCAGGCCGATGGCAGCAATCAAAAAGCCAATCATGGCAAGTGGCGTGGCGGTACCGGCCTGAAGTGCCAGCAACGGCGGAATGATGAGGTTACCGGCGCCAAAGAGCATCGAGAACAGCGCAATGCCGACGGTAACGACATGGTCGGAGCGCAGGCCGCGCGGGGCGGATGAAGCCATAGGCACACCTTTCGGGTCGAAACAAAAACGGGACGGGCAAAAACACCCGTCCCGCAAGTATATACGCTCTAGCAGGCTAAATCGCACAAAGCGTCAATCGCGGTGTCGACTTCCTCGGCCGTATTGAAATAGCCAAACGAGAATCGGACGACACCCTGGCGCTCGGTTCCCAGCGCGCGGTGCATGAGCGGAGCGCAATGGGCACCGGGGCGCGTCGCAATCCCCCACCCTTGCAT
>URJD01000147.1 GCA_900548075.1 uncultured Collinsella sp. | reverse complement strand
TCGCCGACGCCTGGGCGTTCGGCGACAACATCAACGACATCCCCATGCTGCAGGCAGCGGGCCATGGCATGGCCATGATCAACGCCGAGCCCGAAGATCGCGAGGCCGCCGACGCCATCACCGAATACGACAACGACCACGACGGCGTCGCCCGCACCATCATGGCCGCCCTCGCCTAGTCATTGGTCAGTCATTGGGGACGTTCTTAAACGACTAGTCACTGGGGACACTCTTCGCAAAAAGCTGCAAGGACTGTCCCCCACTGTCGGCAGAAAAGGAACGTCCCCATCTGCCGGATTAGGAGAGACTCTCCAGCACGCGACGGAGCTCCTGCTGGACGGCGTGGTCGCGGTTACAACCCACCACGCGATCGGCCACCGCCTTGAGCGCGGGGCGCGCGTTTTCCATCGCGCAGCCCGTGCCGACAAAGCGAATGATCTCGTAGTCGTTCATCGAGTCGCCAAACGCCATGACCTCGTCGCGACCAATGCCGTAATGCTCCGCGAGCTGCGCGATACCCGAGGCCTTCGACACACCGGGCTGCATGGCATCGATCCACGCGTTGCCCGAAGGCGCAAAAGTAAAGAGCTGACCAAGTTCGCGCTGTAGCACGTACGCACTGTCCATAACCGCACTGTCGTCGCAAAAGATACTCGCTTTGATGATATTTACGCTGGGATCGGGCAGCTCCCAAATACGCTCGGCATTGGGAAGGTCCTTATCGACCTCACGCACGAACTTGCACTCGTCATCGAGCAGGAAGGACTTGGTTCGGTCAAAGAGCGCAAGATGCAGATTGGGAAACGTCCTGACGGCTTGGGCGAGCCTTCGAATCGCCAGGTGGGAATACACCTCACGGTCTACCATCTTACCGTCGGCGTAGACTTGGGCGCCGTTAGCGGCGACAAAGTCCATCTTGTCGCGAACGGGCGCAAAGAACTCGCACAGGCGATCGTAGCGACGACCTGACGATGCGGCGAAATGCACGCCATGCTCGTGTAGCGCCAGAATCAGTTCGTAGGTCTCGGGAGGCACCTGGCCGTTTTCGTCAAGCAGTGTGCCGTCCATATCGGATGCAATCAGTTTAAACATAGAAAAGCTCCCTTCGGGCTTGTTGGAATCGAACGTGTATCCGATTCCAACGTACCCAAAGGGAGCTCAAATAAGACTCCGCGGGCGTAAACGTTACATAGACCTGGCAAATAGCTCACGCGTGCCAGAGAGCCCACGACCGCGGCGGCAGGCGACACACGGAAGAGTGTCCCCGACGACTAGTCGTTTAAGAACGTCCCCGATGACTAGTCGGCGTAGGTGAAGGTCGTGACGTCGAACATGCCCTCGGGGCGAATGCGGAGCGTCGGGATCACCGGCAGGGGCAGGAAGATGATGCCCATGATGGGGTCGAGCGGCGGCTCGATGCCCATGGCGCGCGCCTTGACCATAAAGTCGTCGTGCTGCGCGGCGACATCCTCGGCCGTGCCCTCGCTCATCAGGCCACCGAGCGCCAGCGGGATGCGCGCTACGACCTCGCCATCGCGTACCAGCACGTGGCCGCCCTGGCCAACAGCCTCGACGGCAGCCATCATGTCGGCCGCGTTGTCGCCCACCACGCACACGTTGTGCGAGTCGTGGCCAATCGTGGAGGCAATGGCGCCACCCGTGATGGTAAAGCCGCGCACCCAGCCGCGACCGATATGCTTGCCAACCAAGCCCAGACCCGCGGGGCCGTCACCGTCGGCGCCCTCGGCCTGCAGCGACACGCCGCGGCCGTGGCGCTCGATCAGCATAATGCGGCGCAGGCCCTCGGCGCTCTCGGGGCGAGCCATACCCGTGATAGCCATACCCGGGATGACATCGATAACGGCCTCGCCCGGCTTAAAGGCATAGTCAAACACGTCGAGCGAAAGCTTCGGCAGTTTAACGGAGGCGCGCAGCTCATCGGCAAGGGCCGCAACCTCGGCCATCTCGGGTGCGATCTCGCCCACAAAGGTGCCGTCCTGCGCCACCAGAGCACCGGCGGCATATACTCGATGCGGAGCCGTAGCAAACGTCAGGTCATTGAGCACCAGCAGGTCGGCACGCTTGCCCGGGGCAATCGCACCACGCAGCTCGTGCGGGTCGCGGCAGCCGTGATCCAGGCCAAACGCCTCGGCCGTGGAGAGGGACGCCATAGAGATAGCGACCACGGGGTCGATACCGGCCTCAATCGCCACGCGGCAGGCATTGTCGATCATGCCAGTCGCAAGCGCATCGGAAGGGGCGCGGTCGTCAGTCGCAAAGCAGCAGCGGCGGGCGCGCGCGGGGTTCTCCAGCAGCATCGGCGACAGATTGGCCAGGTCATGGCTGCACGTGCCCTCGCGCAGCATCACGTACATGCCACGAGACAGTTTATCGAGCGCCTCCTCGGGAATCGTCGACTCGTGATCGGCGATAATGCCCGCCGCGGCATAGGCATTAAGGTCCTTGCCGGCAACGAGCGGTGCATGGCCGTCGACCTGCTTGGACGGCGTCTGGTTGGCAGCATCGATGCGGGCACAGGTCTCGGGGTCGGCCATAAAGACACCCGGCAGGTTCATCATCTCGCCCAGGCCAAAAACATCGCCCGGATGCTCGGCAAAAAACGCCTGCATGTCAGCGGCGGTAATCACAGCGCCCGCTTGCTCATCGGGCAGCGCGGGCACGCACGAGGGCATCATGTACTTGATGGAAATGGGCGCGCGGCGACCGTCCTCGATCATAAAGTGCAGGCCGTCCAGGCCCGCCACGTTGGCGATCTCGTGGCTGTCGGCAATGGCAGTGGTGGTACCGCGCGTCGCCGCCATGCGCGCATACTCGGCGGGCCGGATGTTCGAGGACTCAATGTGCAGATGTCCGTCGATAAAGCCGGGGGCGAGATAGCGACCATGGCAGTCGATAACCTCGGCAGCCTCATAGGTACCGGCGGCATCGTCGCGACCGTCGTAGAGCACGCCGACGATCACACCGTCCTTGACGGCAACGCTACCGGGCGCCACGCGCTGACCGTACACGTCGACAATCTGCGCATTGGCAAACAGCGTGTCGACGGGCACGCGGCCCTCGGCAGCGTCGATCACAGACCTCATGACCTCAACGGACATACATACTCCTTTAACCGTAGAAATAACTGCGGGGCGGACGGGCCTTCACCGCAGCAAGCCAATAGCCATTGTATGCCCAAAAGAAAGTCCCGCTAACACCCCTTCCGCTTAACGGCACCGCCAAATGATCCCTCCGTCCCCAAGGGATCGTCGTAACCAAAAAGGCCGCAGTCGGGATTCCCGGCTGCGGCCTTATTGCACTTGTGAGGTCAACTCGCTCGTTAGACCAACTTAAAGCCCTTGCGCTTGCCCACGGAGAGGGTGTCGCCCAGCTTGAGGGCGCTCGGATCGATGTTGTAGCTCTTGGAAGCCACAGCCTTGCCGTTGATCTTGACGCCGCCGCCGTCGATGTCGCGGCGGGCCTGACCGGCGCTGGCCGAAAGGCCCAGGTCCTTGAGCAGGCCAGCGAGGTAAATCTGGCCCTCGTCGTTGACGGTCAGCTCAACGTGCTTCTCGGGGAAGTCGGCAAGCTGGCCCTCCTTGAACACACGGTCGAACTCGGCCTGAGCCTCGTCGCCGGCGCCAGCACCGTGGTAGGTGTCGCACAGGTCGCGGCCTAGAGCGCGCTTGAGCTCGTAGGGGTCGGCGGAGCCATCGGCCAGGGCGGCATCGATCTTGTCGACCTCGGCCGGGGCGAGCGAGCTGGCCAGACGATAGTACTTGCCGATCATCTCGTCGGGGATGGACATGGTCTTGCCGAACATATCCTTGGGAGCGTCGGTCAGGCCGATGTAGTTGCCATAGGACTTGGACATCTTGCGCACGCCGTCGGTGCCCTCGAGCAGCGGCATGGTAAGCGCGATCTGCGGCTCCATGCCCATCTTCTCCATGAGCTCGCGGCCGGCGAGCAGGTTGAAGAGCTGGTCGGTGCCGCCCATCTCGACGTCGGCCTTGATCTGAACGGAGTCGAAGGCCTGCATCACGGGGTACAGAAACTCGTGCAGGGCAATCGGCGTCTGGGACTGGTAGCGCTTGGTAAAGTCGTCGCGCTCAAGGATGCGGGCGACGGTGAACTTGGAGCACACCTGCAGCAGGCCGGCCAGGTCCATCGAAAGGATCCAGTCGCCGTTGTGCACGATGGTGGTCTTCTCGGGGTCCAGGATCTTCATGGCCTGGCTCACGTAGGTCTCGGCGTTGGCCTCGATCTGCTCCTGCGAAAGCTGCGGGCGGGTGGAGTTCTTGCCCGAGGGGTCGCCGATCAGCGCAGTGCCGTTGCCGATGATAAGGGTGACGTTGTGGCCCAGGTCCTGGAACTGACGCATCTTGCGCAGGGGCACGGCATGGCCCAGGTGCAGGTCGGGGCTGGTGGGATCGACGCCGAGCTTGATGTTGAGGGGCTCGCCCTTCTCAAGCTTCTTGCGAAGGTCGGCCTCGGGGACGATCTGCGCTGCACCCGAGGTGATGATACGCATTTGCTCGTCAACAGACAGCATTGGGTATCCTCCTTTTGCTATAGCACCCTC
>URJD01000146.1 GCA_900548075.1 uncultured Collinsella sp. | reverse complement strand
AGGCATGACCAGAAGGTCTATGCCTTGCCTTTTTCATGCCAACTTGTTCGCTCTGAACGTCGCTCGCTGACGTTGGCTCAACCTGCGATGCTGACTACTCCCTTTGCACCAAAAATCGCCTCGTTCTCGGTTTTGAGAACGGGGCGATTTTATTGAACTGGATTGTTCGAGTTCTTTACGCGAAGCGGGCGACGAGCTCCTGGAGGACGTCGGTCATCTTGACGAGCGAACTGACCGGGACGAACTCGTTGACGCCGTGATAGCAATAGCCGCCGGTGGAAAGGTTGGGGCAGGGCAGACCGCGGAACGACAGCTGCGCGCCGTCGGTGCCGCCACGAATCGGCAGCACTTGGGGCTCAACGCCGCAGGCAAGGTAGGCTTCCTTGGCAACATCAATAAGCTCGGGATAGTCACGAACGATCTCGGCCATATTTCGATACTGCTGCTTAATCTCGACCGTCACGCGCTCCTCACCCAGACGCTGGTTGAGCATCGAGGCGGCGGCATCGATAAGGTCGAGTTTCTGCTGGAACTTGGCGGCGTCATGGTCGCGGACGATATAGCGCGCTGTGGCGTGATCGACGGTCGCAGATACACCCTCAAGGTGATAAAAGCCCTCGTAGCCTTCCGTATACTCCGGGCGCTGCACGTAGGGGAGCAACGCGTTGAAGTCGCAGAACAGATTGCCTGCGTTGACCATACGGCCTTTGGCGTCGCCCGGGTGGATGGACTGGCCCTCAAAGCGGACGGTCACCTCGGCGGCATTGAAGCACTCCCACTCCAGCTCGCCGATGGGGCCGCCGTCGACCGTGTAGGCGTACTTGCAGCCAAAGGTATCGATATCCAACAGCTCGGCTCCGTGGCCGATCTCCTCGTCAGGGCAGAAGCAAATGCCGAGTGCGGGATGGGGCAGAGAAGGGTCCTGAGCGATACGCGCGACAAGCGACATGATCTCGGCGACGCCTGCCTTGTCGTCTGCGCCCAGCAGCGTGGTGCCATCGCTGCAGACCAAGTTCTCACCCGCGAGGTCGTTCAGGGCGGGAAGCTTGGCGGTACTCATGGCAACGGGCTTACCGTCAACCGTGCCACAGACCAGGTCGCCGCCTTCGTAGTGTACGATGTGCGGCTTCACGCCGGCGCCCGGTGCAACTTCGGTGGTGTCGAGATGGGCAATCAGGCCCAGGGCGGGCTTGTCCTCAGCGCCCGCACTTGCGGGGATATGCGCGCAGACATAGGCGTGCTCGGTCACGTGGGCATCTTCCGCACCAAGCTCGCGCAGCTCTTCAGCCAGCACGTTGGCAAGGTCAAACTGAACGGCGCTCGAGGGTACCTGGTCGCAGTTTGCATCCTCGGACTGCGTGTTGATCTGGACGTAGCGCAAAAAGCGCTCGAGGACATCGGGGTTCGTGGTGGTGTTTTCCATAAAGACCGCTCCAATCTTGGTCGTCGTGTGCAACAAGAACTCTAGCACGGTATGCCACGGCATACCGCGACGCTTGGATGGGGTAGAATCAGCCATTGAATGCAGAAGGGACGGAAAATCATGGATACGACAATTAGCTCGCGCGAACTACATCTGACGGTGGCGAACGAAGACTACTTGGAGTGCATGGTTCGCATTGAAAGCGAAGAGGGGGAAACCAACGGCGTGCGATCGGTCGACATCGCGCAGCGCCTTGGCGTCTCCAAGGCATCGGTCAATAAAGCGGTTTCGGCGCTCAAGGCATCCGAACTTGTCGAGCAATCGCACTACGGCAAGGTAGTCCTGACCGATCGCGGCCGCGAGGTTGGTACGGCTATCTGGTACCGTCATCGCCTCATCCGCACGTTTTTGGTTCAGGAGCTCGGTGTCGAATTTGAGCGAGCCGATTCCGAGGCCTGCATGATGGAGCATGCGCTATCCGAGGACACGATGAGCCGCTGGCTCGCCTATCTCGAAAAGCAGGGAATCAGCGTCGAGGAATAGCGGGATATATATGGATACGAGTTATTACAACCGCTTTGGTGCCGAGGAACTTACGCGCCGCTTGTCGAGCGAGACCTTGTTGGCGCAGGGTCCCATGGGCAGTGTCTTGTTGAGTGAGTACGATGCCGCCGATATTCCACCGGCGTTTTGGAATCTGGCAGAGCCGCAGACCGTTTCTCGTATCCATCGCTTGTATGTCGCCGCCGGCGCGCAGGTGCTCATTACCAACACCTTTCAGGCATCAAGCTATGCCCTCAAACACGACCAGATTGCGCCGTCCGTGGCGGAGGTCAATCGCGGGGCCGTCGACGATGCCCGCCAGGCGCACCCTCAGCTGCTGCTGGGCTCGATGGGCCCGATCGGTATTGAGTGGTTTGCCGAGGACTCTGCCGAGTATCGTGAAATCCGAGGCATTGCGCGCGAACAGGCGCACGCCTTGCTCAATGCTGGTGTTGACGGTCTGCTGATCGAGACGGTGACGTCTATCCGTAATCTGCAGCCCATGCTTGCCGGCGTCCGAGATGCCGCCGACGGCATGCCTGTTCTGGTGAGTTTTGTCGTTGACGATAAAGGCGACCTGCTGGGCGATGGCCTCAACATCGAGGCAGCCGTTTTGTACGCCGAAAAACACGGCGCAAACTCGGTTGGTGTTAATTGCTGTTCGCTCGCGGCCGCGAATGCGGCGGTGCCCAGGATGGTTGCATCGGCGACTACTCCCGTCACGGTGCGTCCCAACGTAGGCGATCCGGTCCAGACTCAGGATGGCCCCGTATGGCACGAGAATCCTGAAGCTTTCGCGCGCGCATGCATCGAATGGAGACATGCCGGCGCCGCAATGGTGGGCAGTTGCTGTGGAACCACGGCAATCACTACGGCAGCGATGGCCGAGGCGCTCGATATATAAAGGGCAAAACCGCTCCATACGGGGCGGTTTTTTTATTGCTTGCATGTCCTCGGCAGCATTTGCCCAAATGGTGAATGCTGGTGCCGGCAGGTTGCCGAGCGCGTGTTGCGGGTATACCTCACGCGTACCATGATCCAAACACTGTGAGGTGTCTGCGCGTGTGCGCGATAATTCATTTTGGAACTGACGGTTGGCGCGCTCGCGTCGATGAGGACTTCACTGCCGATAACGTTGCCCGTATCGCCGATGCCGTCGGCGAGTTGTGGCAAAAGACCAATCCGGGCAAAACGGTATATATAGGGTTCGACACCCGCCCCCTGGCGAGCGAGTTTGCTGAGCTTGCGGCGGGCGTGCTAGCAGCGCACGGGCTGGACGCCGTGCTCGCTTCGCGACCTGTTCCGACCCCTGCCCTTACGTGGGCGGCGGCTTATGACGGTGAGGCGTGCGGCGCGCTCATGGTGACGGGGTCCCATCATCCGCAGGGTTATCTGTGCCTCAAGATTCGCATGGGTGACGGCTCGACCGCCAACCAGGATGTCATCGAAGAGCTCGAAGAGACCGTGGCTCCCGAGCCAATGGGGATCGAGGGGCAATATCGCACCGCGGATATTATTCCTGACTATATGCAGGCGGTGGCATCGTTTGTCGATGCCGAAGCCATCCGCGACGCGCACCTGCGCGTGGTTGTTGATCCCATGGGCGGCGCAGTCCAGGGCTATCTAGCCGATTTGCTGCGCGAGCTTGGCGTTGAGGTGCACGAGATTCACGCCGGGCAGGCGTCTGACCAAGAAGATATCTGCCCCGACCCCGTTGAGCCTTGGGTGGACGCTTGCGAGCGCACGGTTATCGAGGACGGAGCTTGCGCTGGCCTGGTGACCGACGGCGACGCCGACCGTATCGGCGCGGTTGACGAGCGCGGCAGATATATACATCCGCATCAGATCATGGCGCTCGTTTTGGGCGACTTGGTTCAATTTCGTAATTTGGAGGGGCGCGTCGTCGTCAATCTTTCGTGCTCGACGCTCGTGCGTCGCATTGCCGAGGCGCTTGGCTGCCGCGTGACCGTCAAACCGGTCGGTTTCAAATATATAGCGGCAGAGATGAAGAAGGGCGGCGTCCTCATAGGCGGTGAAGAAGCCGGTGGTATCGGCATCGCCGCGCATATGCCCGAGCGCGATGGAATCCTCGCCTGTCTAATTCTGTGTGAGCTTATGGCAAAGACGGACGCGCCTTTGGGCGTTCTGGTCGACCAACTCGAGGACAGTTTTGGTAAGACGAGTTACGGTCGACGGGATTTGCGCCTTGAGGCCGAAGATGCCGAAACGTTACGAACCCTGCTGCCGGGTGTAAACCCCAAGTCGATTTGTGGCAAGGTGCCGCAAAACGTTAGTCATATGGATGGCTTGCGTTTAGCATTCGAGGATGACACGTGGCTGCTGGTCCGTCCTAGCGGGACCGAACCAGTGGTGCGCGTCTACGCCGAGGGGTTCTCGGTGGAAGAACGTGATGAGTTGCTCGATGCTGGCTGTGCTTTAGCTAGGGGGACGTATCCGCTTTAACCATGAGACTGCCTTATATAAAGAGATGCTCGGCGAGCGGTAGGTAACGGCTGGCAAACGTTAGTCGGGTTCAAAAATGTGTAGGAAATGTGTACGCCCAGATTCCCGCCCACGGGGCCCCTCCGGTCTGGCAATATATCTCCTTGCCGCGCGGCCCGGTCGGACCG
>URJD01000145.1 GCA_900548075.1 uncultured Collinsella sp. | reverse complement strand
TAGTATCTCTTTTGCCGAAAGGCGACGGGCGATTGGCTCAGGGGTAGAGCATATCCTTCACACGGATGGGGTCACAAGTTCGAATCTTGTATCGCCCACCATCTAAAGCACAGGCCAGAGGTGTTAAGCCTCTGGTCTTTTTCTTTTTGACACCAAGGCCGACACCAAAATCGACTCGAAGTCGTATAAGGCGTCTTTTTTTATCGCGCCCTTTTTTGACGCCATTGCATGTTTTGTATAAAACACATCCGTAATTTCAATGAACTCCCCATGTGATTCGAGCGCAAATGTGGAGACAGGGACCGCATGCCCAGAGCGTCTTCCAGCGGATTTCTATCACACGACGGTTTTCGGCAGAACTCGTCAAGCTTTTGGTCAGCGTTTGGTCAGCTTCCGGTACTTACCCGCATGATGCCCCGGTAGATAATCGTCCACGACCACAACCGCATGGTCTACGGCCGATACCAGGGGAGGCGCAAATGGACGAAATCGTCTGCGCAAACACCGCATTCCGCTATTGGCGCTGCCCACCGCAGGTGCGCGACCTCTACCCGCGCCTACCCAACTCCGAAGACGGCTGGCGAGCTCTATCCCAAGCCCCTTTCGTAACCGACGTCCTCAAGACCCCGATCATCGCTGTTGCTTCGCCAGGTTGTTGTAATCACCACTCGGGATTGCGCTCTACTATTAGCTGGGAAGGGGCATCGGATGCCGGCACAACAATCGACACTAATTTAGGCTTTAGTGTCACCAATCCGCTTAACACGTTATTTACTATGACACGCTTTGTGTCCCAAATAGATCTCGTACTGGCTATGTACGAACTTTGCGGCTGGTTTTCTGTTTTCGAGCCGGCTCCCGCTGCCGAAATGCAGTTAAAAATGGCGGTAGAGGAGAATCGCAATTCCAGCACGCAGGATCTGTTCGAACTTGGAGAAGGCGAAGACGAGGTTCCTTGGAAACGAGTTTATGCCCGCGCAACCGTTAAGGACCCAGATAATGATAGCCAAACGAGCAAGCGTGAAGATGGAAGAGAGGTTACGAAACTCAAAGGTACTTCTCTCTGGATGAGAAAGCCGCTCATCGAGCTGAGCGACCTGCATCGTTTCGCCGACAAGGTCAAAAGTCAAATGTGGGGAAAGCAGTTTTATGATGCCGCTCAGCAGGTTATCGGCATTGCTGCGTCTCCGCTCGAGGTTGCAGGAATCTTGCTTCTAAACCGTCCGCGGCGTCTTGGCGGCGCGGGCTTCACGAACGTTTATGCCAACGACTTAACTCCTCTTTCCATATCGGCGCAAAGCATTGCAGGTCAAAAGGTCTGCTACGGCGATATCATGATCGTAAATCCGATTCTTATGAAAGGGGCAATTATCGAAATCCAAGGTGAAGTCATTCATGGCTCAGGTGCAATACTTGACCACGATGCGGAACGCATGACAGCGTTGCAGAGCATGGGATTCGATGTATTCCTGGTGACTCACGATATGCTCAACGATTCAAAGCAGCTAGACATCATAGTCAGAAGTGTCTGCGACCGTTTAGGGATTCGCTATAAAGTCAAAACTGAAGCAATGAAATCCGCCGAGACGCGACTGCGAGCAAATGTTTTGTGCAACTGGTTGGAAATCGGAAATTAGCCGGCGAAAATGAATTTGAACGAGCATATTTGCTTGTTAGTGAATCAGTGCCATTTCAAAACTATGCCGGATTACGGGGCTGGACCCGGACCGGCCGTCCATACCCTGCATTTCACGGAATGCGCAAGTCGTCTACCTGCGGTTTTGATTTTCCCGATGACGGCATGCTCGGGTGTTCCCGGCCCGGCCCCGTAAACCGGCATGGTTTTGAAATCGCCGGGTCGGCGGGAGCGCGATTGGCCCCGGTAACGGGCCTGGCGCCGGCAGGACGGCCGTTGGGCGGATGGCGGCCCGCGCCGCGACTGCGAAATTATCCAAAATTGCCCTTGCATCGTGGTCCGAGTTCCCGTATAGTACTTCTTCGCACGGGGGCGTAGCTCAGCTGGGAGAGCGCTTGACTGGCAGTCAAGAGGTCAGGGGTTCGATCCCCCTCGTCTCCACCCGAGCATTGAATGAGGCTCCAACGCAAGTTGGGGCCTTTTTTCATATAGGCACACAAGGTCAAAGGCGGCACCATGATCCTCCTGGTCGACAAGATCGAAAAAAGCTTCGGCGCACGCGTCCTCTTTAGCGGCGCGTCCTTCCAGATCAACCCCGGCGAGCGCTTCGCGCTCGTGGGACCCAACGGCGCCGGCAAAACCACCATGCTCAAGATCATCATGGGCATCGACAGCCCCGACGCCGGCCAGGTCCAGTACGCCAAGGACTGCCAGGTGGGCTACCTAGAGCAGGAAACCAACCTGGAGCAAAAGGACACCACCATCCTTGCCGAGGTCATGGCCGCTGCCAAGGAAATCCGCCGCATGGGCGAGCGCGCCAACGAGCTGCAGGCCCAGATCACCGAGCTCTCCGAGCAGGGCAAGGACGTCGACGCACTCCTTAACGAGTACGGTCAGGTCCAGGACCGCTTTGAGCACCTGGGCGGCTACGAGCTCGAGAGCAACGCCCGCAAGATCCTGTCCGGCTTGGGCTTTAAGGTCACCGACTTTGAGCGCCCGTGCTCCGAGTTCTCGGGCGGCTGGCAGATGCGCATCGCGCTCGCCAAGCTCTTCCTGCGTCACCCCGACCTGCTGCTTCTGGACGAGCCCACCAACCACTTGGACCTCGAAAGCGTCCAGTGGCTGCGCGGCTTTATCGCCAACTACGACGGCGCCGTCCTCATCGTCAGCCACGACCGCGCCTTCATGGACGCCTGCGTCGACCATGTCGCCGCACTCGAAAACCGTCGCGTGACCACCTACACCGGCAACTACAGCAGCTACCTTAAGCAGCGCGAGGACAACCTGGAGCAGATGCGCGCCAAGCGTGCTGCCCAGGAGCGCGATATCGCCCACATGCAGGTCTTCGTCGACAAGTTCCGCTACAAGCCCACCAAGGCCGCCCAGGCCCAGGAGCGCATCCGCAAGATCGAGCAGATCAAAAAGGAGCTTGTCATCCTGCCCGAGGGTCACAAGCACATCGACTTTAAGTTCCCCGACCCGCCGCGCTCCGGCGACATGGTCGTCGGGCTCGAGGGTGTGTCCAAGTCCTACGGCGTCAAGCACATCTACAGCGACATCGACCTCAAGCTCTACCGCGGTGAGCACGTGGCGCTCGTCGGACCCAACGGCGCCGGCAAGTCCACTCTCATGAAGATTCTCGCCGGCCTGGAGCCGCCCACCACCGGCACCCGCGACCTGGGCACCAACGTGGGCGTGGCCTACTACGCCCAGCACGCGCTCGAGGGCATGACCGAGTCCAATACCGTCCTGCAAGAAATCGACACCGTCACGCCCAAGTGGACCGTACCGCAGCAGCGCAGCCTGCTGGGCGCCTTCCTATTTAGCGACAACGACTCCATCGAGAAGCAGGTCCGCGTCCTTTCCGGCGGAGAAAAAGCGCGTCTGGCCCTGGCCAAGATGCTCGTGGCCCCCGAGGCGCTCCTGTGCCTGGACGAGCCCACCAACCACCTAGACATCGACTCGGTGGACATGCTCGAGAACGCCCTGCAAAACTTCCCCGGCACCATCGTGCTGATCAGCCACGACGAGCACCTGGTGCGCGCCGTTGCCAACCGCGTGATCGACATCCGCGATGGCAAGGTCACGGTCTACGACGGCGACTACGACTACTACCTCTACAAGCGCGAGGACCTCGCGGCCCGCGCCGCCGCCGAGGCGGCAGGGGAAAGCGCGCCTGCCGCGGCCAAGTCCACCAAAGTCAGCGCCGCCCAGGCCGACACCCCCGCCGCGGCGCCTAAGCCGGCCGAGGGCAAAAAGACCAAGGAGCAAAAGCGCGCCGAGGCCCAGGCCCGCGCTGCGCTCAACAAAAAGCTCAAGGGCGTGCGCAACCAGCTCAAGAAGATCGAGGCGGAGCTCGACAAAAAACGCGCCCGCTATGACGAGCTTATGGAATTGATGGCTAGCGAAGAGCTTTATGCCGATCAGGACAAGTTCAACGCCGCGCTGGGGGAATATAACGGCCTTAAGCAAGAGCTGCCCAAGCTCGAGGACGAATGGCTGGAGCTTTCCACCCAGATCGAAGAGGAGACCGCGCGTGAACTCTCGTAAGGCCGCCGCCGTGGCGATGAGCATCATCGCCATTGCCTGCCGTGTTTGCGGCATCTTTATGAGCGCGATGACCGTGCTGCTGTGCTTTAGCGGCCTCACCGCCAAGCTGCAGATCGTCGGCTTTGTCGTCGAGCTTTCTCGCGCGTTGCCGAGCGCCATCGCCGGCTACGGCGTCGTCACCTCACCCTTTGGCGGCGTATTCCGCTTGGATTACGCCATCGTCGCCGTCATCCTGTTTGCAGCCGACTACCTGCTCACGCGCGCCTCGCGTCGCGTTCGCTAGGGGAGTGTCATGTCCAATAGCTACCTGATGAACCTGCTTGCCAGCGCCGTCGCCGTCATCGTGGGTATTGTTATCCACGAGAGCGCGCACGCCGCCGCGGCCTGGGCGCTCGGCGACAAGACGGCCCGTTCGCGCGGCCGCGT
>URJD01000144.1 GCA_900548075.1 uncultured Collinsella sp. | reverse complement strand
CCGTACATGTGCGGATGAATGTGGGAAGTGTTCGGATGAAGTTGATAATCAAGGAAAAGTCTGTTTGGACGATATTCGTGAACAAACGAACGTTTATGCTCGGGTGCGCCGTGGTAAAATCACAGGCGTTATCGGAGCAACCTTACAGGAGGTTTCTTTTATGCTCGTCAACGCAGCAGACATGCTCAAGAAGGCCGAGGCCGGCAAGTACGCTCTCGGTGCCTTCAACACCAACAACCTCGAGTGGACCCTGGCTATTCTCCAGGCCGCCGAGGAGGCCAAGTCTCCGCTGATCCTTCAGTGCACCGCTGGTGCCGCTAAGTGGATGGGCGGTTTCAAGGTCTGCGCCGACATGGTCAAGGCTGCCGTCGAGGCCACGGGCGTTACCGTTCCCGTCGCCCTTCACCTCGATCACGGTTCTTACGAGGACTGCTTCAAGTGCATCGAGGCCGGCTTCACGTCCATCATGTATGACGGCTCTCACGAGGAGACCTTCCAGCTTAACCTCGACCGCACCAAGGAACTCGTTGAGCTTGCCCATTCCAAGGGCATGTCCATCGAGGCCGAGGTCGGCGGCATCGGCGGCACCGAGGACGGCGTGACCTCCAACGGCGAGCTCGCTGACCCCGCTGAGTGCAAGCAGATTGCTGACCTGGGCGTCGACTTCCTCGCCTGCGGCATCGGCAACATCCACGGCGTGTATCCCGCCGACTGGGCTGGCCTTTCCTTCGAGCGTCTGGGCGAGATCAAGGCTCAGACCGGCGACCTGCCCCTCGTTCTGCACGGTGGCACCGGCATCCCCGAGGATCAGATCAAGAAGGCCATCTCCCTGGGCATCTCCAAGATCAATGTCAACACCGACCTGCAGCTCGTCTTCGCCAAGGGCGTCCGCGAGTACATCGAGGCTGGCAAGGATCAGCAGGGCAAGGGCTTCGACCCCCGCAAGCTCCTCAAGCCTGGTCGCGACAACATCGTTGCCCGCACCAAGGAGCTCATGGAGGAGTTTGGCTCCGTCAACAAGGCGTAAGTAGCGGTTTAACTTCCCGCCGGAGGCCCCGTTCGCCCTACGCTTTTCCCTTGCGCTCACCTAGCTTTGCCAGAAGTCGCGCAATGGGAAAAGCTTCGGGCGAACGGGGCCTCCTTCGTTAACTCGCTACAGGGTTACTGGGCTGAATTCATTTTTTGACTACCGCTCGGCGGTGTTGATGGCTCCCTTGTTGGGGCTTTCTTTTTTATCTCGCTACAATGGACTTCAAGAGTTCTAATGACTTGGAGTTTGGTATGGCTGTTATTAATGTGCTGCCTTCGGATGGGAAGGTTATTGACGAGGGTCCTGTTGGTTGCTCTGTTGATGTTTGCTGTGATGACTTTCGTCATCTCGATATTGGTCTGCCGCCCGAGATTCTTCGACTTAAAGATGCCGGGTATTTGATGCAGGCTGTTGCTGCCTGCGATCGTCTTTTGGGGCAGAATCCTGAGCCTTCGCTGGCGGCTTGCGTCCGTGCCGAACGGTATCGCATGCTCGAGACGCCGCTTCATTTTTCGGTGTCGCGCGATCAGGCTATTGCGATGATTCGCGAGGAGTGGCCAGAGTTTACCGAAGAGCAGTTTGACGACCTGATTGATCGCAAGCGTATTGACTGGCGCTTTATCGATGGCGAGCTATTCGTTCTCGACAACTTCCTCAATTCGCTTCGCGTGTATCCCAAAGAGGTCCCCGGCATGCGTCCTGATCCTGCGGACGGAATTGCGCTGCGCAACCAGATGCTCAAGGAGATGGAATCGCAGATTGGGCTGTCTCGCGTCATTACGCTTAAAGCGTCCTTGTCTGTCCCCGGCGCCCTAGAGGGGGAGACCGTTCGAGCGTGGCTTCCTGTCGCGGCCGCCTGTCGCCAGCAGTCTCAGGTCGAGATTCTCGACATGACGCCGGAGGGGCATGTTGCCCCCGAGGATGCGCCGGCACGCAACGCTTCATGGTGTTCTTCGACCGTTCGCTCGTTCTCGGTATCCTATCGTTATCACATTAATGCTGCCTATTGCGACATTTATGGAGGTGCGCTGCCCGAACGCCCGTGCATGGACACGCCGCTGCCCGAGGACACTTCCGAGGACCGTCCGCACATTGCGTTTACGCCGTACCTGCGACAGTTGACGGAGCGTGTTGTTGACGGGCTCGAGGATCCGCTCAATCGCGCTCGTGCTATCTATGATTACCTGACACAGCATATCGACTATCGCTATCAGCCACCGTACCTGCTTTTGGGATCTATTGCCGACGACTGCGCACACTCGCTCCGCGGCGATTGCGGCGTTATGGCGCTCACGTTTATCACCATGTGCCGCATCGCGGGCGTGCCTGCTCGTTGGCAGAGCGGCCTGTATGTTGCGCCCGATTCGGTGGGGCCGCACGATTGGGCTGAGTTCTACACACCCCAGACCGGTTGGCTTAACGCCGACGTATCGTTTGGTTCCTCGGCACGCAGGATGGGGGAGGAGTGGCGTCGTCGTCACTACTTTGGCAATCTCGACCCGTGGCGTATGGTGGCCAACAATCGATTCCAGGCTGAATTTGTGCCTGCTTTCGATGGCATGCGTGAGGACCCCTATGACAACCAGATGGGCGAGGCCTCGGTTGACGGACGTGGATGTCGTAAGCGGGAGATGTTGCGCAAGGTTGAGCTTATCGAAATGCTCGAAGTTCCATTTTCGGACTAATCAACAGAAAGCTGTGATAAACTAACTCACGCATTACGTGCCCGAGTGGCGGAATTGGCAGACGCAGTGGACTCAAAATCCACCGTTGGCAACAACGTGCGAGTTCGAGTCTCGCCTCGGGCACCATACATGCAAGTGAGCGTTCAAGGGGGTCAAGGCCCCCTTTTTCGTGCCGAACTCGCGTGAGCGCGCGGAGCGTTAAACAAACAGGCCTGTGGCCTGTTTGTAGCGGAGCGTGGCGAGGGCGCCATGCGCCCGAAGCCCGGGGCTTCGCGAAGCGAAGGCCCTTCGAGTCTCGCCTCGGGCACCATACATGCACCTGCGCTTCAAGGGGGTCAAGGCCCCTTTTTCGTGTACGTAATGTGATAGCGCGCTGTACGTGTTATTATTCGCAAGGCGTTGTTCCCGCAATGCCCTAAAGAGGAACCCGAGGGTTCCCACCTTTTGGCGCCAATGAGCAGCTGACTGGTCATACAACCTAGATTCCCTTCCTCATACCGAGGATGTCTATGTGTACGACCTGGTTACTGAAAAGCGCCGGGTTATTTTTTTATGAATGGAGGTAGGGAAAATAGCTAAGTCTGATGACACCCGCATCAACGACGAGATCACCGCATCTTCGTGCCGTTTGATTGGCGTCGATGGCTCTCAGCTCGGCCTGTTCGCCATCCGCGATGCCCAGCGCGTTGCTGACGATCAGGGTCTCGACCTGGTCGAGATCGCTCCCAACGCGGAGCCGCCGGTCTGCAAGGTCATGGACTACGGTAAGTTCAAGTACCAGCAGGCCATGAAGGCTAAGGCCGCTCGTAAGAACCAGTCCAAGGTCGAGGTCAAGGAAATGAAGTTCCGACCCAAGATTGACGTTGGCGACTACGAGACCAAGAAGGGCCACGTTCTGCGTTTCCTCAAGAAGGGCGCACGCGTTAAGATCACCATCATGTTCCGCGGCCGTGAGATGGCTCACCCGGAGCAGGGTCTTAACGTTCTCGAGCGTCTCGCCGAGGATCTCAAGCCTTACGCTACGGTCGAGTCCAAGCCTAAGATGGAAGGCCGTAACATGCTTATGCTGCTCGCCCCGATTAAGGGCGCCTTCGATGAGGATAAAGCGGCAAGCGATACCAAGTAACTAGTGTTCTGTAACCGATTAAGGAGTATTTCATGCCTAAGATGAAGTCCCACAGCGGCACCAAGAAGCGTTTCCGCAAGACTGGTACCGGCAAGCTTATGCGCGCCAAGGCTTTCAAGAGCCACATCCTGAGCAAGAAGTCCACCAAGCGTAAGCGTGGCTTCCGTCAGGAGACCGAGATCGCCGCTGCCGACCGCAAGGTCATCAAGTCGCGTCTCGCCTAAGTTCGCGTTCCCGTTTTTCGTTTTACCGTCTAGGAGTTGATAGAACATGGCACGTATTAAGCGCGCTGTTGCCGCCAAGAAGAAGCGCCGTACCGTTATGCACCGTGCGAAGGGTTACTACGGTGCCGCTTCGCGTACTTACAAGCATGCTAAAGAGCAGGTCCAGCACTCCCTGCAGTATCAGTATCGTGATCGCCGCAACAAGAAGCGCGAGATCCGCTCTCTCTGGATCACCCGTATCAACGCTGCTGCTCGCCTGAACGACATCTCTTACTCTCAGTTCATGCACGGCCTGAAGGTTGCCGGCATCGAGCTCGACCGCAAGGTCCTGGCTCAGATGGCTTACGAGGACATCGAGTCCTTCAACGAGCTGGCTACCATCGCCAAGAAGGCTCTTGAGGCCTAATTGATTCTCTTGAATCGCTAGGGGAGTGTCGCGCTGTGCGCGGCGCTCCCTCTTTTTATCTAAAGCGCTGGTTTATATAGCAAAAGCGCGGGTAGATAGACACTTACAGGTGACCGATCTTTATATATCTCTTAACCGAAGGGTCATCATCTGATACGTGCAGTATTTCTGCACCAGCCTTTCTATTACTTATATAGGAAGCGATAAGTTGTGTAGGACTTGTGAAGAGTGGAATTGACGTCCCACATCGCTTCGCGGTCTGGCAATATATCTCCTTGCCGCGCGGCCCGGTCGGACCGGATCAGCCGCA
>URJD01000143.1 GCA_900548075.1 uncultured Collinsella sp. | reverse complement strand
AACAGGAGGCCACTTAATGTGGCCTCCGTCGTGAGCAGGACTGTAGAGCAGGAAACCTAAGCCGGTGTCCCCGCTCTCCCGGGGCCGAACGCCCTAGTTGTTGAGAATGCGGTCGAAGCTTCCCGAGTCGCCATCCCGATAGTCGGCGGTCATCAGAATCTCCTGCGGAATGCGCCCACCTTCACGCAGCACGTTGCGGAACTGCACGCGCGTGACCATGGGCAGATCCTTGATCGTCGCCGCCAAGTTCTGCGGCACGCCCTGGTTGGCAGCCGCGGGCTCGCACTCTCCGCCGGCCTTCACGCGACGCTTGTGCTCGGCGAGCATGGCGCGGTACATGCCGGCATGCAGGCGAATCTCAACCACATTGGCATTGCGAGCCTGCTCGACGATGCGCGCACCCTCGCGGTCGATGTCGCCCACGTAGTAGACGTAGTTAAAGCGATAGCCAATCTCGGCCAGATAATCGTCCAGGGCATGCGAGACGCTCGCCTTGCAACCGCCGCCAAAAATCACGCCGCCCACTTTGATGCCAAAGAGCTTGGCGTGCTTGCGGCCACGCAGCAGCTTGACGATCTCGTCGTAGGTGTCCAGGTTCTCGACCATAATGAACGGCTTGTCGGCGCCCAGCGTAAAGAAGCCCGTAAAGTGCACGGGGCGATTGGGGGCGACCTTGATCGCCTGCATGCTGATGCCCTTTTCGGTCATACGCCTGATCAAGCGCTCACCGTGCTTGCCGTCAAAAGCCTTCTCGTCGTTAAAGATCTGGTAGGCACGCTGGCGGCGCGAGGCAACCGGCGTATCGGCACCTCGGTTCTGCTCGATCCAAGCCTGGATGATTGCGATTTCCTCGGCAATCTTGCGGTTGGACATCTCGTTGTGCTGAGTGCGCTGCGGAGCCTTTTTGCCGTCCTTGCCCTCGACCTTTACGATCTGTGTCTGCTGCTCCTTGATCTTAGA
Source organism: uncultured Collinsella sp. (assembly GCA_900548075.1). Classification (GTDB taxonomy): domain Bacteria; phylum Actinomycetota; class Coriobacteriia; order Coriobacteriales; family Coriobacteriaceae; genus Collinsella. The sequence goes on along the minus strand of URJD01000143.1, from coordinate 3,852 downwards.
GAGCGCCGTAGGCGTAGGGACAACCTTGAGCAGCTGCCTGCCTAAAACGCGGGCAAGGGCAAACGCCGAGACCTCGCCGTGGACGGACGACTTGGGCTGCTGGGCAGCAGTATCTGCTGCGGCAGACTCCGGCTTCTTCTGAGACTTGCGCTTAGAATCGCCCTGGGAATTGCGCTCGTGCTTCGGCATAGACGCCTGCTTCTGCGGACGAACGGACTTGCTCTCCTTCGCCGGCTGGCGCTTAGGCTGCCCCGAAGAAACCTCGGCCTTCGCATCCTCGTTCTGCGGCGTGGTCTTCTCGGTTGCAGTCTCGGCATGAGAACTGCGGCCCCCACGATGGCGACGGCGGCGAGGCTTGCTCGACGCGCCCTGCTCCGCCTGCTCATCAGTAGGCTGCTGGCCCTTGGCCTCGGCATCAACCTCAAGCTGCGGCTCAGCAGGCTTCTGTTCGCGAGCCGCCGGCTCAACGGCCTTCTCGGCCTTCTTGTCCTGAGTGGTCGAAGCCGGCTCGCTCTTCTCCTGATGCCTTACGGGATACGCGCGCCCCGCAAAACCACGTCCGGGACGGCATGAACCCGGAGCCTTCTTGACCGGTTCATCGGACGCGTCAGCAGCCTCGATGGAATCCTGGACCTCGCATGCAATACCTCGCTGCTCGGCCTTAAAGTGGGCACCGCGGCGACGCTTGGGCTCCTGGATCTCAGCATGCTCTTGAGTGCGAGTCGGCTCCTGCATCCCGACGGACTTTTCCTCGACGGTCTCAGCATCCGTCTCACCCTTTTGAGCAACGGCGCGACGGAAGCGCTCCTGCTGGGCGCGGCGCTGCGCATCGCGCTTGCCACCCCCACCAAAACCGCCGCGTCCTGCCTTGGCCGTAAAGGCACGCACGACGTTCTCATCGAGCAACTCATCGGTATCGACATGCTCGCGCGGAGCAACTTCTTCCACAGCAGGCACGTCAGCGGAATCCTCGACGACAAAATCCTCGACGGACTCGGCAGGCTGCTCCTGGGCATCGCGGATCTCGGCATTGATGGTATAGAACGCCGGGCGCCCGTTAATGCCGCTACCCTCGATCTTGGTCACAATATTTGCCACGATAAGCTCATCGCGCATCGCCTTGGTGTCGCATTCCTTATCGACGGAGCGAAAAATTTGCGCCAGCGCACTCGACTTAATCTTGAGCGCCTTGCGGCAGAGCAGGTCGTAGGCAACCAGCTTGGCACGCTCGGCAGAAAGCGACGTCTGGCTGCTCAGACGTTCAGCCAGGGCATCGACATTATTTTGGTTATCGGAATATACCGTCTTGGCCACGGGGCCCCTTTCATATGTACACATATACGTCTATATGGTACAACGCACGCCCTTATCCACGCAAAACATCTGCGAGAACACTCGAGCGTCACCAGCTTTTGCATGAAAAAGGACCGAGCCCGCGAAGTCGCGGACCCGGTCTTTCCGAGTCATATAGATGTGACGTTCAACTCGTCAGGTCGACTAAGCCTTGGCGGCCTCGGCGTCGGCAGGAGCCTCAGCGGCAGCGGCGCGGCCGTACTCGGCCTTGCCCATCTCGGACCACTCGGGCTCCTCGTCGGGCATGGAACCGGCCTCCTTGCCGAAGAGCTCCTTGAGGCAGTTGACGGCGACGATGAGGCCCAGGACCATCAGCAGGACGGCGAAGACAAGCTGCAGGCCCTTGGTGGCGGCGACGGAGACGGCGGCCGTGTTGGCGGTAGCCGGGATGGTGCCGAAGAAGCCGTAAGCCTGGACAGCGGTCATGCAGCCCATGGCGCTCTGGACCAGCGAGGTGAAGGTGCAGCAGAGCAGGAAGACGACGGGCACGTAGAGCATCCAGCCCTTGCGGCCGGTGCACTTGCAGAACACGGCGAGGGTGATCATGGTCATGCCGCCGAGCAGCTGGTTGGAAGCACCAAAGAGCGGCCAGATGTTGGCATAGCCACCAAAAGCGAGGGCGAGACCGGGAAGCAGGGTAACGACCGTGGCGAACCAGGGGTTGCCGAGGACCTTCATGTAGCCGGCCTTGGACTCGATGGCCAGGGCGTCGTTGGTCTGGGCAAAGAACTCGGAGAACGAAGTGCGGGCGATGCGGGCGACGGCGTCGAGCGAGGTCAGGGCCAGAGCGGAGACGTTCATGGTCATAAAGACGGTAGCGAGCGTGCCGTCAACACCGAAGGCCTGCATACCGCGGGAGATGCCAGCGGCGAAGATCTGGAACGGGGTGGAAGCGACACCGGCGTTGAGGGCGCCGGTACCGGCGGTGTTCATGTCGGAGAACATGATGCCGGCGACGATGATGGCAAGGATGCCGACGAAGGACTCGACGATCATGGCGCCGTAACCGACCTTGACGGCGTCCTGCTCCTTCTCGACCTGCTTAGAAGAGGTGCCGGAAGAAACGAGGCTGTGGAAACCGGAGAGAGCACCGCAAGCGACGGAGACGAACAGGACCGGGAACATCATGCCGGAGGCAGTGGAGAAGCCGGTGAAGACCGGAGCGGTAATAGTGGCCTGACCGTTGACGCCCAGGACGACGATGCCGAGGACAGCGCAGACGATCATGACGATCATCATGATGGAAGTGAGGTAGTCACGCGGGGTCTTGAGCATCTGGATGGGCATAGCGCCAGCGAAGACCAGGTAGACCATGACAACGGCGAACCACTGGAACTTGTCCAGGTAGACCGGGAACTGCATGCCGACGGCAAACATGAGAACCATGAGCACCACGCCAGTGACAAACTCGGCAGCGCCGGTGAGGTTGAACTTCTTCTGGGCCCAACCAAAGGCGATAGCGACGAAGGTGAACAGGATGGAGATGGTACCAGCGCAGCCGGCGGCATAGGACTTGGTGAAGTCGATAGCACCGGTGGCAGCGCCAGAAGCGTCAACGACCGAGGTGAACATGAACGTCTTGCAGACCATGTCGGTGAAAGCGGCGATGACGATGATGCAGAACAGCCAGCAGAACAGCAGGAACAGGCGACGGCCGGTCTTGCCGATGTATTTCTCGATGAGCTGGGCCAGGGACTTGCCGTTGTTCTTCATCGAAGCGTACAGAGCACCAAAGTCGTGGACGGCGCCAAAGAAGATGCCGCCGACGAGGACCCAGAGCACGACGGGCAGCCAGCCAAAGGCCATGGCGACGATCGTACCCGTGACAGGGCCAGCACCGCAGATCGAGCTGAACTGGTGCGAGAACGCGGTAAAGGCGGAGACGGGCGAGAAGCTCTTGCCGTCCTTCATGCGCTTGGCCGGCGTGAGGGCCTCTTTGTCAACGCCCCACTTGTTGGCCAGCCAGCGGCCGTAGCCCAGATAGCCACAGGCGAGCACCGCCGCGGCCACAACCATGAGCAAAACTCCGTTCATTACATTTCCTCCTCTAAAAAGAACTTCCTAGACATAAAAAATGAGGGCCGTCGGTTGCGCTCGACGGCCCTCATCTTTATCAGCCGCCCGTTATCGTACGGGCTAGCTGTATGTGCTAACCCGCATCAGATAATTACTACGCTGATAATGTTTAGCTGATGCGTGAACATGTCTAAGAAATCCTCTTCAATCATGATGCGAACGATCCGTGCGTGTTCACATCCCCCAGTGGTTGAAAAGGAGTATGAAACTTTAGTTACCTAAAGTCAACGCAAATTTGTAATGAATTTTCAACTTTTTTTGAATTTCTCGGTATAAAACGCCACTGACCTCGGACTTTACCCAACAAAAGTTTTTGCATGAGAGATGCCCCTCGGGAGCGGGCGGGCGTATACAAGGTTTCCTGCTCTACAGTCCTGCTCGCACGGAGAGCACATTAAGTGCTCTCCGGCTCGTGCGGAACTC
>URJD01000142.1 GCA_900548075.1 uncultured Collinsella sp. | reverse complement strand
GGTACGCGACCGACGATTGAACGTCAGATTGCCGCTTAGGGGCGTTTGCAGCGTCGAGCCGTTACGGCGTTTGGTAAAACGCCGTAACCCTACAGTTCAGTCACGACAACGTTGTTGTAGATCTCATCCCAGCGGTCCATGACCAGGTGGCCGGTCTTGGGATCCATGGCGTTGAGCTTGCCGCAGGTATTGGCGGTCTTGAGCACCGTGACGTCGTCGGCACCAGCAGCAATGGCATGCGCAAAGCCGGCGATGGTCGAGTCACCGGAACCCGTTGCGTTCACAGCCGCAATCGCGGGCGTCTTGGCGCGGAACGCGCGGCCCTCATGGAAGCCCACCGAACCGGCAGCGCCCATCGAAACGACAACCCAGGGAATACCGGCAAAGCGGTCATCGGCGGCAAGCGCCTCGCGCAGGGCATCGACATCATCGGTCGTAAAGGACGTACCCAGCAGGCCGTTAATCTCGGTCAGGTTGGGCTTTACGAGCTCAGGCTTAGCGTCAGACTCCAGCGCGGCCTCCAGCGATGCACCCGAGGTGTCAAGCAGCACCTTGGCGCCCGCCTCCTCGGCGATCTTGACGAGCTCGGCATAGTAGCCGGCATCGACCCCACGCGGCAGCGAGCCCGAAAGCGTCACAACGTCCGCCTTCGCTGCAAGCTCGGCAAACTTGGCCGTAAAGGCCTCGAGCTCGGCCGGGGCGATCTGCGGACCGCTCTCCAAAAGCTCGGTCTGATTGCCCTCGTGCAGGATATTCAGGCAAATGCGCGTCTCACCGGCGATGGGCACAAAGTCGTTCTTGACGCCATCGGCATCCATAAGCTCGGCCATATAGGCGCCCATGTGGCCGCCGAGCAGACCGGTCGCGAGCACATCGTCGCCCAACTGCAGCAGCACACGGCTCACGTTGAGGCCCTTGCCGCCAGCGGTCTTTTCGGGCGTCACGCGGTTAACATCGTCGATGATCAGCTTGTCGAGCTGATAGCGCGTATCAATCGACGGGTTCATGGTAACGGTCAGAATCATGTTGAACTCCTGTTCCGGGGCGGCATAACCCGCCCCAAACATACGATAACTCGTTAAAGGATCTCGATCTCAAAGCCGCGAGTGACGGTCTCTCCCGGCTTGGCCACCAGGCAGCCACGCTTGTGCTCCAGAATATCGTCCTCGTCGGAGCAGGTGGACAGACCACCCCACGGTTCAACAGCCACAAAGTCGCCCTCGGGCTTGCTCCACACAATCAGGTACGGCATATCGGGGAACGTCAAACGCACACCCTTGTCCTCGGTTTTCTTGGTCAGCGTAACCACGCGGCTCTCGAGCACGTCAAAGATAGTCTCCGCGAAGTCGAAGAGTTCGTGGGTCAGCGGCAGGTTCTGGTCGATCATAGGGTTCTTGCTGCGATGCTCAACATCAATCAAGCCCGTCGAGGGAACGGCAGTGCAGAGCTCGGTGGCCTCACGCTGCTCAAAACGGAGCTCGTAGTCGTCATAGGACTCGCCCTCGTCGAGCGGGCACTTAAAGCCGGGGTGACCGCCCACAAAGAACGGCATGTCCTCGGTGCCCTCATTGGTCACCTCGTACGACACGGCCACCTTTTCCGAATCGATCGTGTAACGAGCAACGATCTTAAACGGATACGGGTACTGCTCGAGCAACTCGGCATGGTCGGTAGAGCTTAGGCTCAGCGCAACCATGTTGTCGCTCTGTTCCTCGAGCTTCCACTCCTGTTTGCGCGCAAAGCCGTGGCGGGCGAGCTTTACCTCGCGGCCGCCCATGGTCATTGCGCGACCGTCACGAAGGCCACCGCAGATCGGGAAACAAATGGGCGCCTGGCCCGACCAGACCGAAGGATCGCCCTGCCACAGGTACTCGCGACCGTTGGCTTTAATCGAAGTGAACGATCCGCCAGCCGTGCTCAGTGTCACGCGAACAGAACCGTTATCAAGAACAAACTCCATAGGAGCCTTCCCTTTCTTACGACAGCCCGCCAAGTCAATAGGGCTGATAGAAAACCGGCCCGCGCCCCTCACAGAAACGCGAGCCGTCAATTAAAAAGCTGCAGAATGCCGGGTACCGCAAAAACGAAGCACACAAGCTCAGCAAGCAAACGTGTTATCGGAGCAGCTTACCGAACCAGAAAGCTTCGCAACGTCGACCGGTCCGGCGTTCGGTAGAACGCTAGAACCCCACTAGTCGTGATACTCGCCGCGGTCCCACTTCTCGAGGAACTCGTCAAAGAAGTGCGGGTCAGCCTGAGCCTCGGCGTCGGCCTTGTTGCAGGCATCGATCTTGGCGATCAGAGCATCGTGCTCGGGAGTCTTCTCGTAGGGCTCCTCCAGGAAGGCAAGCATGATATCGGCCATCAGGAACTCGCCGGTGATCTTGCCGCCAAAGCCCACGATGTTGGCGTTGAGCTCGCGGCGGGCATACAGGGCAGAGGTCATGTCGCGAACCAGGGCGCAGCGAGCGCCGGGAACCTTGTTGACGGCGTTGGTGATGCCGATGCCGGTGCCGCACAGGGCCACGCCAAAGTCGGCCTTGCCGCTGGCAACAGCCTCGCCCACGGCCTTACCGTAGATGGGATAGTGCGTACGGGTGTGGCTGTAGGTGCCGCAGTCGAGCACCTTGTAGCCAGCCTGCTCCAGGCGGTCGGCCAGATAGATCTTCTCGTCCGTAACGATATGGTCGCAACCGATTGCGATGGTCTTCTTCATCAGAACGTCCTTTCGTCTGAATTCACAAGTTGAGGTAGAAGTTCGAGTTCTCGGTGGCTCTCGTTAGGCCATCTTGTTGAGCATGTCGACACGGATCTGGTGACGGCCGCCGGCGTACTGGGCGCGCAGGAACTCGCGGGCGATCTTCTTGGCGACCTCGGTGCCCACAACGCCCGGGCCCATGGTGACCATGCGCGAACCGTTGTGCTCGCGGGTCATGTAAGCGGAACGCTCATCGGAAATGTTGGCGACGACCATGCCCTTGATCTTGACGGCGGCCATATAGGAGCCGACGCCGTACTTATCGAATGCGAAGCCCTGGGAATCCTTGTGCTCCAGCAGGTCCTTGGCAACGGCGGTCGCGGAATCGACAAAGTCCGCGGCAGGGGTCTCGGAATAGTCGACGACCTCGTGACCGTCGGCGATGAGCATCTCCTTGATGGACTCCTTCATCGACATACCGTCGGCATCGGAAGCGATTACAACCCTCATGACATCCTCCTTGAGAGATACGCAGGTGCGTAGTTTCTGTTTGGAAGTGTTGAATCGCGTTCAGGTCCGGGCATCTGAATGTGCGGTTCTTCACTGTTCATGTTTATTTGAACACATTCGAACATCGACTGCAACAACTATTTGTTTATCTTTGTTCTTTTTTGAACAAATACCGTTCACGGATGGTTGCCGACCGTTTGGACCCGGTGCGGACGTAGCGACCATGTGTTCAACAAACAAAAGGGCGGCCGAGAACGTGTCTCGGCCGCCCTTCGGCGGTATTCCCCGGTATATACAGCTGTTTTAGCTACTCAGACCGTCCGCTCTTCTTGGCATGTTTGGACGGAGCGCTCAGAAAGCGACCCGTCAAATAGTTCGCCGGGCCGGAAATATCAATCCCCAGTAGCACGTGCCCCAGCCACAAAAACGCCGCGAGCACCAACAGTGGAATCACGCACGAGGTCACGATCATCACGATGACACCTTCGATCAGATCGGTCACCTGCTGCACAATTTCATCGGTCATCTGCTTGGCACCGCTGGTCACCGATGTGACGAGACCCGAGGCGCCGTCGGCAAGCTGCTCAAGCACATTCTTGGACTCTGTGGACTCGGTCTTTTTCTTGCTTGCTTTGGAGCTGTCGCTATCTGCCGCACCCGCAGCGTCGGCCGCCTTTTGCTCGGCCGCCTCGATGCTCACTCGATACGTTTCGTCGACCTTTTGCGACACCCATACACTTGCAGGCACCAAGGCCATTCCGATCATGGCGACCACCAGCACGCGAGTCGCCACGCGGCGCAGGACAGCGCTCGTGCTCCAGCGCCCGTGAATGCCGAGCGACACCGCAAAGAGCACCAACGCAAACGGGATCAGGATGCCCAGGCCAACCGACCACAAAATGGTCAGCAGGTATTTCTCGAGGTAGAGCACGGCAAGCACGATGCCCAAGTTACCCGAAAGCTGTGCGAGCTGCTCGGCAACCGGCGTTCCCGTATCGCCCGGCAGCGCAGTGATACCCGCAGATAGGGCGACGCACGAGGTCGTGAGCGCCAAAACATTGCCCTTCTTTTGATCGATGACCTCGATGGTGGAGTCCCATGTCTTGGTATCGGCGAAATGCGGACGAGCTACAAAGCCCGACAGCAGCGCCAGCACCACGAGTGCAACGATAAAGCCAATCTGCAGCTTTTTGTTTGCGCACACGACATCGGACAGGCTGGGCTGCAGCTCGGTTACCGTCGTGTGCTCGGTTATCTGGACAGGACGCCCATAAGCCATCTCGTGCGCGTCTCTTTTTTGTATTGACCCGTTATCCGGCATTTGGATACCTCCTCATTCTGGCGTTTAATGCGAAAGGAAGTATACCCACCGAGCAAAAATCGAACGGGAGGACGAACGGAGCGCATCAAGACTGTCCCCAATGACTAGTCGTTTAAGAACGTCCCCAATGACTATCTCGGGATGAGTTGCGGTTGAATAGGGATTGTTTTGCGCCCGCCAGCCCCTATTCAGTCCCTATTTCACCGCAACTTGGAGGAGAACAGAAAAAAGCCCTGCCGCGGGTAGCGGCAGAGCTTTTGGAAGGGGACTTGGTTGTGAGGGCTCGTTAGG
>URJD01000141.1 GCA_900548075.1 uncultured Collinsella sp. | reverse complement strand
GAGAAGTTGCGGATGTGGGAAATGTCAATTGAAGTATTCATGCGGACTATCTTACCCGAGCGGTACAAAAAATGGAGCCTGTTCCATAAAACAGGCTCCATTTATGCGCGTAATCTGTGTGGTGTGAAATTTACAACTTAGGCGTTGATGCTGTTCACGAGCTTGGCAAGACCGGACTTGCGGTTGGAAGCCTGGTTCTTGTGGATAACATGCTTGGCGGCAGCCATGTCGAGACGCTTGGTGACGGTCTTGAGGGCAGCCTGAGCCTTCTCGGCGTCGCCCTCGGCGACGGCGGACTGGACGTGCTTGGTCAGCGTCTTGAGCTCGGACTTGACAGCCTTGTTACGCATGCGAGCTGCCTCATTGGTGCGGATACGCTTCTTCTGAGACTTGATGTTTGCCACTTCTGGAGTTCCTTTCGAGTTCCTTGCAAAAAATGTATGACACCTCTGAGACACGGTGAGGTCATGCAAGCGCCTACTATAGCACGCTCCCCCTCAAAGGGATAGAACGAATTTGTCAAATAGGCAGGTATCATCACGATTTTCTCAAGATGTTCGTAATCCAGAGCAAAAGCGCGGTCTGAGAATCGGCCGAACCCTTGAGCGCGAGCTCCACATCGACGGCACCCTCGAGCGCGGTAACGAGCTCAGTCATCGAAAAACGACGTGCCCAGGTAAGATGATTCTTGACCTGCCAGGCCTGAAGCTTGAGCGTCGCGGCGAGCTCACGCCCCTGCCCACGCCCATCGAGCGCCTTGGCGACGATCAGCTCACGGATGCGACCGCATAGCAGCGTGTAGGTCCACACGTAGCTCTTAGAGGGCAGAAGCTTAAAGAGCTCGAGCGAACGCCGCATATCGCGAGTCGAGACGGCGTTGAGGAAGTCCCAGGGCTGAACCTCTGCCGTACGCACGATCCAACGCTCAACATCGGCAAGCTCAATCTGGGGCGCCTCGACCATCTGGGCGAGCTTTGCCAGGTCGTTATCGAGCATGCGCGTGTTTTCGCCCGAACGCGAGACGAGCTCCTCGGCAGCAGCCGTCGAGATGGACTTACCGTGCTGCGTCGCCATCTGCTGAACGCGGCGCGGCAGTTCCCAGCGCTTGGTACCCGAGCAATCGACGATAGCCTTCTTGTCGATCTTGGCGATTGCCTTATACAGGCGCGTATTCTTGGCAAGTGAGTCGGCGATAATGAGACAGACCGTCGTGGGGCTGGGACTTGCGAGATACTCGACGAGCGGTTCCGAGACCGCTTTGGCAAGCTTGGAGCAGCCGTCGAGGATCACCAGGCGAAACTCGCTACCCATGGGAAAGGTATTGAGCGAGCCGATGATCGACTCGATATCGGGATCTTTCGTCATGTCGCGTTCATCGAGGTTGAACTCAACCATACCCGACTTTTCCAAGCGAGCTTTCATACGCGAGACGGCGTGGTCGCGCTTGACCCCATCGATACCGACAATCAGATATGCCGGCAGCAGACCGGTTTCGGACATTGCGCTCCCCTCTCGCACACTCTCGAATTCATACCGTGCCATTTTAGCCCAGGGGTCCACCGCGCGCCAACGATGTCGTCACGGCCGCTGGCATCGCATCGCAAAGCCCTTCGCAGTCGGCGCGACGGTAATGTCGCCGTGTTCGATGGTGCATGCGAACGCACCACCCGCTTCCTTAACGGCATCGATGCAGGCATCCGACGGATGGCCGTAACGATTCCCCTCGCCGGCGCTCGCGATAGAGAGCTCGGGCTTAAGCGTGCCCAGCAGGTCTGTGTCGACGGAAACTTTTGAGCCGTGATGCCCTAGCTTGAGCACATCGATATCTCCCACCTCCCGTACAAACTCGCGCTCCTGATCGAGCTCGGCGTCACCAGTAAGGAGCACACGCAAGCTCTTGCCTTCCTGGGCGTAGGAGAGCAGCAAAACAAGAGAGTCCTCATTGCCCTCGCCATCCACCGTGTCAAACGGCCACATCACACGTGTCCGAAACGCGCCGATATCGACCGTGTCTCCGCAAGCCACCTGCCGATACGTTACGCCGGGGCGATTCAGGACCTCAGCAGGCGCGCCGTCAAGCGCATCGGCCGCGACCACAATGGTTCCAACCGAAAACTGATCGAGCACATCGGGAAGACCACCCCAATGGTCTTCGTCCCAATGTGTCACGAAGACGGCGTCGATATGGTGGACGCTATTGCGAACCAACGCCGAAACCACGCGCTCATCGAGCCCACAGTCCACGAGCGCCACGGCACCACCCTGACGAACCAGAATCGCATCGGCCTGGCCAACATCGAGCACCGTCACCGAAGGCGGAGCAAATCGATCCCAGTAGATGTACGGAACAACCGCAGCAAGCATCAAACATAGCAACCCCACCGCCATGGGTCGCGCGCGAGGACGTGGCCACCAGACCAGGAGAACCGCCAGCAAACACGGCACCAGGTAAATCCACATGCTATCGGGCGGCACGCTCACGGATGCACCCGGCACGGCGGCAAAGAACTGCTCAAAGAACAGCGCGCAACGGGCGGCAATCATGGGCACAACGAGTGCCCAAGCTTGCAACGGCTCCACGAGCGAAAAGGGAACCAGCACGATCGACACAGCAAGCAGGAGACTCACCACCGGACCGATGACCGCATTCGCCAGCGGAGCAATGAGCGAGAACGTACCAAAGGCAGGAATGGTGATGGGAAGTGTCGCCAGTTGCGAGCAAAGCGTGACCGAAAGCATGCTGGCAACGCCCGATGGCACACCCAGCTCACCCAAAGCGTAGGTCACATAGGGGCAAAAGCACAGAATGGCTAAGACGCTGGCACATGAAAGCTGAAAGCCCATCTCGAACAGCACTGTCGGCCGCAGTAGCACAAAGATGGACATGGTTACGAAGAGTGCCGAATGGCCGTGCCGGCGACGCCCCGCGCCGTTTACGACAAGCGTCGCAAACACCATGCAACACGCGCGCACTGCCGAGGGAGACGCGCCCGTAAAGGCAGCGTAACCCACAAGCGTTATCGCCAATATCGCCCGTTGAAGACCACGTGAACACCGAGTCTTTTGTAAAACGCCCTCGCTTACAAACCCCACGATAGCCAAATGGCTGCCAGAGACGGCGACAAGATGCGCCGTTCCCGTCACCGAAAACCAGTCGCCCGCCGGCTGGGCGCGCAGCTCGGCCGAACGACCGCAGACGACACCGGCTATGAGCGAACGCGCCGGGTCGGTCGCAGGCGCGATGGACGCAAGCAGCCCATTTCGCAGCCGAAGCAGCGGCCCCGGAGAGCCCTCATCGACCGACACTATCCGAACGGCTTTAACCTTGCGCACCTCGCCTCGGAGTACGCGCGAGCGCCCATACGCATCGTTCTCAAATCGCGAAACGCGGCCGATAGCACGTACATGCGAACCGACGCCGAGCTCGCGATCACACGACAGCCGCACCTGACCTAAACACTTTTCGCCCGCATACGCATCGCAGGTATAGGAGTACGCACCGTCTTTGATGGACGGGTCACCCCGCACGACAAATTCAAGACTGCTCGCTGCCCGATTATCCAATGCCTTCGAAGCACGTAGCGCCCCGATCGCCCAACCCGCGGACACGACCGCCCCCGCCACGAGGCCAAGGGCCGCGGCAAAGAGCCATCGTCTCCACCGCACAAGGCGCATACAGGACCGAGCCAATACGATGCAAGCCGCAGCCGCAACGGGAATGGCCACAAGCAGCATGACGGGCGCTGCACGCTCACCCAGCAGCAAATCGGCCGCCATGTTAAGTACCAAGCCACAGCTCACACACAAGCCGGCACAAAGTGCCATCGTCCACGGCATCAATGGTCGAGGTGGCATCACATGCTCGCGCTCGGACGCACTCATACGCAGATGCAATCTTTGATTTTGGCGAGCTTCTTCTCACCGATTCCCGAGACGCGCATTAGGTCATCGACTGAGGCGAAAGCACCGTTCTTTGTCCGCTCATCGATAATCGACTGAGCCATAGAAGGCCCGATACCTGAGAGCGTCTGCAGCTCCGCCGCACTTGCCGTATTGATGTTCACGAGCCCCGAAGAAGACCCCGCGCCAGGTGTCGTGGCAGCACCGCTTTCGGCCCCGCCGACCGCCGCAGCCGCTTGTTGCTCCCCCACCGTCGGAACATAGATCTTTTGCCCATCTGTGATCTTAGACGCACGATTAAGCCCTGTCACATCCGCCTCGGCCGTAAGCCCTCCGGCGGCATCGATCGCTTGGGACACCCGTGCTCCATCTTTGAGCCGATACACGCCAGGCCTCACAACGGCGCCATCCACATCGACGTACACCTCGGCAGCAGAGGAGCTCTTGGCCGAAGACTCATCGAAATCATCAGAAGAATCATCCCCAGCGGAGCGCACATCCGAGGCGCTCGACTCATCACTACGCTCAAACGACACGCCGCTGGAGCGGCTATTAAAACTCGCCATCGCTAAGCCGCTCGCGGCGGCAATGACAACCAGAATCGCCACGACCACCGCCTTATGGCCGAGCAGCTTATCTGCCCAGCAGTCCATCCGTTTAACCCGTTCGTGTTGCTCGCGCTGCGCCATAGCAAACACCTCCCAACACCATCGTGTCAGGAAACGAACGTCGAAGCTTCCGCACGTCCATACCAGTTTTCGCGGTCAAACCAAAAGCTGACAAAAACCTTGCGAAAAAATGTCCATTTATTCAGGCACACGTCGATAAATGAACCGTTTATCGCCAAAAACCCAGATACAAAAAGACCGACGATACAGGCGCATCGTCGGTCTATGCAGGCAATTACTCGTGATCTTGGTAAATCTCACGCGGAGCAAGCTCCGAATGTTTGCGTTTTAAGGTCTTAGGGGCCTTATA
>URJD01000140.1 GCA_900548075.1 uncultured Collinsella sp. | reverse complement strand
TGACGCTCGAAAGCGTAGCGCCCATGTACGGATGCACCGGCGTCTTGCCGTCGATAATCTGGTCGGCAATGTTCTTGGCATAGTTAACCGGAATGGCAAAACCCACGCCCGAGCTGGAGCCCGAGTAGCTCTCGATGAGCGAGTTGATACCCACGAGCTCGCCATTGTCGTTGACGAGCGCGCCACCGGAGTTGCCCGGGTTGATGGCGGCATCGGTCTGAATCATGTTGGCATAGATGGTGTTGCCGCTGGTAGAGCTCATGGCCGTGGAGCGGTAGAGCGCCGAGACGATGCCCGTGGAGACAGACTGCTCGTTGCCGAAGGGCGAGCCGATCGCCATGACCCACTCGCCCACGTTGAGCTTGGAGGAGTCCCCGATCTCGATCGGGGTGAGCTTGGAAGCATCGGCGTCCTTGAGCTTGATGACGGCCAGGTCGCTCGAAGCATCGTTGCCCACGAACTCGGCCTCGTACGTAGTGCCGTCATCCATGGTCACCACGTACTGGTCATAGCCATCAACCACATGGTTGTTGGTGAGGATGTGGCCCTCGGTATCGAGCACCACGCCCGAACCGACACTGCCCGAGTTATTCGAATCGTCGGCAGACTGCGAAAGCGAGCCATTCTGGCTGCCGCTCGAAGTGGCAGTGATGGAAACGACGGAGGGCAGGGCCTTGGCGGAAACGGCCTCGGCCAGCGTAGTATCCTCGGAGTCAATGGTGATCTTTTGCGTCGATGAACCCGAAGCGCCCGCCGTCACGGCATTCTTGCCGCCACCGATATCGAGCGTGCCACTCATAATGAGCGCAATGACCAACAGAGCACCGCATGCGCAGCCGGCAAGCGCTGTAATAAAGATCGGCAGCTTTTTGGTCTTGGTCTTGACCACCGTGTGCTTGTTTACAACCTGCTGACCGCCCAGCGGCTGGCCGGTCTGTGTGTCGTAAGCCTGCACGTAGGGAATGTTGCTGCCGGCAGGCGTCGACTCCACCTGCACACGCGGCTGCTGCTGGGTCTCGCCAGCGTTGCCCACATCCTGGGGACGCTGGGAATCATTCTCGCTCATGGCTGCGATCCTTTCGTCAAATAACCAAAGGCCCGCCAAACACGTGGCGGGCCATCATTGTTCACGTTGAGTTGTACCCCAATATGCGGGCGTACGTGTACGAGAACGCAATCTTTTAGGAAGGCTTAAGTTCTGCTGCAAACTCGAAAGAAACCCGCACCTGCGTCAAAACCACCACAAAGGTGCCTGTCCCCTTTGTGGTGGAAATCTAGTCCTTAAACAGATAGCCCACGCCGCGAACGGTGGTGATGTGTGCCGCGATCTGCGGGCCCACCTTGGAGCGGATGCGTCGAATGTGCACGTCGACGGTACGCGTGCCGCCGCAGTACTCAAAGCCCCACACGCGGTGCAGCAGCACCTCGCGGCTGTAGGCGCGGTTGGGGTGCGTCGCCAAAAAGCTCAGCAGCGAGTACTCCATTAGCGTCAGGTCGATGGGCTCGTTATCGAGTGTCACCTGGTAGGTAGCCAGGTTGATCTCGAGGTTATCGATGTTGAGTACATCGTCAGCGGTGACGGTCTCCTCCTCGCCCATCAGGCGCTGCGCACGAGCCTTGAGCTCGTTGGGCGTCGCCGTGGGGCATACAAAGTCGGCATGCGCGTGATTCGGCAGGCGCAGGGTACCGAGCGCCTCGTCGTCAACGATCACCAGCATGGGGACGCCGCCGCGATCGTCGAGCCATTTGGCAATCTGATCGATGCGGTCGCTGCGGATGCCATCGGAATCGAGGATCAGCAGGTCAAAGTCATGCGCCGCAGTCGGCGAATCGGGAGTGGCCAGGCTCACCTCGACACCCAGGGTGGTCGTCAAGCTGCGGGCAAACTCGTGGAAGCGCGTCGTGCGCGCCATGAACAGGGCACTCTTTTCGGACATATCGGCCTCCAAAGAAATGAGCTCAATCGTACTGGAACAAGCCAGCGCGATTAGGAGTTCGCCAGGTAGTGCTTGATCTCCCATTCGGTGATCGTGGACTCAAACTTATGCCACTCGTCGCGCTTCTTTTTGAGGAAGAAGCTGTGGATGTGCTCGCCGAGGGCATCCTTCATAAACTGCGAGTCCTCAAACACGTCGAGCGCCTCTTTGAGCGAGCGCGGCAGCGGCGTGTAGCCGGCCTCGACCATCTGACGGTCGGTAAGCTTGAGCGTCTCGGCCGTTGCCTCGGGCGGGAGTTCCAGCTTGCGCTCGATACCGTCGAGACCAGCCGCCAGCGTGACGGCGTTGACCAGGTACGGGTTGGCCATGGGGTCGGGACTGCGCAGCTCGATGCGCGTGGACAGCTGCTTGCCGGGCTTGTAGACCGGGATGCGGACCATACTCGCGCGGTTGCGCAGGCCCCACGTGGCGTACTGCGGTACGGAGTCGCCGCCCGTGGTGATGCGCTTATACGAGTTAACCGTGGGGTTGGTGATGGCGCTGATCTCGCGGGCATGCGCCAGAATGCCGGCCATATAGTGCTTGGCGACGTCGGAGAGATGGTACTTCTCGTCGTCCTCGCCCCAAAAGACGTTGTTGCCGTCGTGGTCGAACAGCGACTGGCACAGGAACATAGCACTGCCATCCTCACCCGCCAACGGCTTGGGCATAAAGGAGGCGTGGCAACCGCTCTCGTAGGCCTGCTGCTTAATGATGAGCTTGGCCGTGGTGACGGCGTCGGACATGCTCAGGGCCTCGGCGTGGCGCAGGCTCATGCCGTGCTGCGAGCGGCCGGCGGCGTGGAAGGTGTACTCCACGGGCACGGACATCTTCTCGAGCGTGAGGACCGTGTTGCGGCGCAGGTCGCGAGCGGCATCGCTCACCGAAAGGTCAAAGTAGCCCACGTTGTCGAGCGGCTCGGGGGTGTGCTCGTCGGGGAAGTAATAGTACTCCAGCTCGGCGCCCACGTTGAGCAGGTAGCCGGCCTTCTCGGCCTTGTAGAACATGCGGCGCAGGGCATCGCGCGGGTCGCCGGCAAACGGCTTGCGGTCGGGAGTGCACACGTCGCAGAACACGCGGGCGACGCCGTTATGGCTCGGGCGCCACGGCAAAATCTGGAAGGTCGAAGCATCGGGAAACGCCAGCATGTCGGCTTCCTCGGGCGTGGCAAAGCCCTCGATGGCCGAGCCGTCAAAGCCAATGCCCTCCTCAAAAGCGACCTCGAGGTCCTCGGGGCTAATGGCAAAGTTCTTGAGGCGGCCGAGAATGTCGACAAACCACAGACGCACAAAGCGGATGTCACGCTGCTCTACGGAGCGGAGTACGTAATCGATGTTCTGCTGGTTCATGTCGCTCCCCTTTCTTTCGGGCGGGTTTCGACTGGTCTATATCGCAGATACTATCGCAGAAAAATGTTTCCGCAGGGTTAAAGCGTATCAAGCGCTCAAAAAACGTGGGCGAACAGGCTGGTATGACAAGTGATTATCGCTCGGATTCGGAAACAATTTGCCTACACGCTCGTTCCAGCGCCGGAAACTCCATCGTCACCGCATCCCAAACAACCGATCGGTCGACATTGCCGTAATCATGCGCGAGGTAATTTCTCATGCCGATAATTCCACGCCACTCAATTTCGGGATGAAGCCGCTGCGAGCGTTCCGACAACTTGCCCGCTTCTTCCGTCACCCTAAGCGCGCACATCAAAAGGGAGTCCGCCAACGCCCTCGTCCGCACGTCATTCGCATGCAGAAACTCATCCTCGGTGATATCAAAAGCCTTGATGCGCTCGTTCGTTTCAGCGATGGCCTCCAAGACCTCTTGGGCGCGGAGGCCGTCTGACTTACGCGCGATCATAAATGATCACTCCTTCGCGCTCGATTACCGCGGCAAGATCGTCATCAAGATCGTCACTCGAAACGAGGTCGACCTGCCTCCCGGTTTCTTTGCGCACCGCCTCACCAAACGCCGACAACGCGAAAAGACCAAAGCCCTGCTCGCGATCAACTTCGAGACGTAAGTCGATATCGCTATCGGCACGCGCTTCGCCACGGGCATACGAACCAAAAAGAATCACGGTTTTGATGGCGGGAATCGAGCTGGCTGCCTCGCGGACGGCGGACTCAATCTGGGCAGTATCCAAAATGCCCACCGCGACGCTTTCGCTCGCAGAGCTTTTACCGAGTGAAGGAACAAACGGCAGTGAGCGCTCGCGCAGCATCTGTCTCATAAACATATTGACCGCAACAGACGAAGTCATGCCAAGTTCTTCGCACAGCTCGGCAAATGAATCTTTAATTGACGAGTCCACTCGCACACTCAACACAGACGCAGCCATGGATACCTCCTGTATGACATTGTCTATATATTATCACACGGACTAGCGCGAGGTCGAAGCGCGGTGTTCGATGTGGCCGGGGATCTCGATGCGCTTGGGGGCGAGCTTTGCGGCATCGCCCACCGTAGTGGTAACGACGTCGATGCGCTCGGACAGGCGCTCGACTACGCGCTCGGCAATGGTAAGGGTGTCTTGCGCGGCCGTGGTCACACCGCCAAAGAGCACGTGGTTCCAGGGGTAATCGTCAAACGTCGCGATCTTGAGGCCAGCCGGCAACGAGGGTCCCAACTGTGCCAGCGCCTCGGTCAGACGCAGAAAGACCAGGCCGTTGACGGCAATGAGGCCAAGCTTTTTGCCCGCATAGTCGCGGATGGTCTCGTCCAGGCGACTGACACCCGTGGCGCCACCGTCGGCCAGGGTGACGACCTCGCCCGCAAGACCGCGGCGCGAAAGCTCGTCGGCAAAGGCCTCGGCGCGCTCGCGACGCACGGGGCTGTCATCGCTTGCCTCGGTGAGCAGGCACAGGCGCTCGCTGCCCGCAGAGGCCAAGGCGTCTACCAGGCCGGCGACCAGC
>URJD01000139.1 GCA_900548075.1 uncultured Collinsella sp. | reverse complement strand
CCTGCGCAAGACGGAAAGCACATTAAGTGCTTTCCTTTGCGTGCGGAACTCGCGATAAACTTAATTACGCGCCGCTCCCCGCCCACGCCGGGCAAACGTCGTTGGACTTATCACTGACACGATTAAACCGCTTGTATATCGTCTGCTGGCTTGGCACGGTACAATACTTGCAGCTTTAATTCATGAATTAGTGGAGTTATTGATGGCAGAATCTCGTGCGGAACGTAGGGCTCGTCGTGCTTTGGTGGAGGCGGCTGAGGGGTCGAAGAAGGAGAAATCTTCTACGAAATCCAAGTCTTCTAAAGCTGCAAAAAGCAAATCGACCAAGAACAGGGCTAAGACCAAGCGTTCTGACTCTCGCCGAGGCGGGGACAAAGCGCCTCGGACTCGTTCCAAGCGCCCGCATAATGATTCGGTTTCGTCTGCGCGTAAGGCTGTGGACCCCAAGTCTCCTTGTTCCATCATGAAAGCTTGCGGTGGGTGCACGGCGCTCAATCGTCCTTATAAAAAGCAGTTGGCAGCTAAGCAGGCTGCTATGGAGGAGCTTTTTGCTGCTCTTTGCGAGCGCGAGGGTATTAGCGTCGACCCCATTCGCGGTATGGGCGTCACCTTGGGCGACCCGGGCAAGTATCCTGCGCCGCGTGGGTTTCGTCATAAGGCCGCGACTCCTTTTGCTCCTGGCAAGGAGGGTGCCGTTCGTTGCGGCTTCTTTGAGCGCGGCACGCACAAGATCGTTGCCGTACCCGAGTGTCCTGTCGAGGCACCGGGCGCTCGTCAGATTCTCAACGGCATCGCTCGCGAGGCCGAACGTCTGCATATTCCTGCCTTTAACGAAGACAAGCATCTGGGGATGCTTCGCTATGCCGTCGTTCGCTGCGGCTGGCGCACCGACCAGATTATGGTTACCCTCGTGACCGCTCAGCGCGACTTGCCGCATGCGCAGGAGTTCTTTGAGGCTGTCGCCGCACTCGATCCGCGCATCGTCACCGTCGCCCAAAACATCAACGGACGCCCCGGCAACGCCATCCTCGGCGAGGAAACCCGCATCGTGTATGGCGCCGAATGCATGCGCGACCAGCTGCTCGGCTGCGAATTCGGCATCTCCCCCACCGCGTTTTATCAGACCAACCCGCAACAGACCGAGCTGCTCTATCAGCTCGCTATCGACGGCATGGATTTGCACCAGGGCGATGTGCTCATGGATGCCTACTGTGGCAGCGGTACCATCGGTCTTTGCGCAGCTAAAGATGCCCAGAACAAGGCTATCGGCATTATGCTGCTCGGCGTGGAGCGCAACCCGGCGGGCATTGCCGACGCACGCCGCAATGCCGAGCTCAACGGCCTCACCCGCAGCGCTTGGTTTATGGCCGACGACGCCACCGATTACATCCTGGATGCCGCCGATAACAACGAGCGCGTCGATGTCCTTTCCATCGATCCGCCGCGCGCCGGCTCCACGCCCGAGTTCCTCGAAGCTGCCTGCGCGCTTAAGCCGCGCCGCATCACCTATATCAGCTGCAACCCCGTAACTCAAGAGCGCGACCTGCATCAGCTCCTCGACGGAGGCTATCGCCTGCTCAAGATCACGCCCGTCGACATGTTCCCTCACACCGACCACACCGAAACCGTAGCGGTCCTCGAACGCCGCTAACCAACCTCAGTAGATTTTTGGGACAAGAAAGGGGGCGACCCGCCTGGGCCGCCCCCTTCGCTTGGTTTATAAACTCCGCTACATCCCATTGCGCAGATCGCACACGCCGGCTGCCGCCATCTCGCGCAGCAGCGTCTCGCGGTCGCGCGTCACGATCAAATCCAGCGGGAAGTGAATCTCGTCGAGCATCTTGTGCGCGTGATCGAGCTTGCCAATGGCCATGCCAATGTGCGCATCGGTCGAAACGCCAATGCCCACGCCCAGCTCGGCGCAGCGCTCGGCGATCTTGCGGCATACGACCCAATGCTCAGTGTCGATACCGTGTTCAAGACTATGGTTGTTGATCTCGATAATCTTGTGCTTGGCCTTAGCTGCCAACAGCACCTCGTCGATATCGAACGGCACGCCCGAACGCCCCGTGTGGCCCAGCATGAACACCTTGGGGTGCTCCAGGGCATTGATATACATCTCGGTCGTCTGGGCCAGCGTCGCGCCCTCAGCAATCTGCGGATTATGCACGCTTGCAACCAAATAATCCAAATTACGCGTAACCAAATCGAACAGCGAATGCTGACGGCTGTACGAATCGCCGGCAATATCGAGCGTGACAGGAGTGTCCTCGCCAAACAGGCTTCCGTCCAGCGAAACGATATCGGCCTCGGCACCACGCAGCACCAGCACGCCGCTCCAAATGCGCGGCCAGATATCCTGGTTGATAAAGAACTGGTAACTGCGCAGGTCATTGGGGCAAGCCGTAACCATAGAGCTCAAATGGTCGGCAGATCCGAGTACCTGCAGACCACGCTCTGCCGCCCAGTACACATTCTCCTCAATGGTCGAATATGCATGCGCAGAGAACATCGTATGGGTATGAATGTCACAAGAAAGCAGGTAGGGCATCAGGTCTCCTTATCTGGCACGGCCGTCGCTTATATTCATTGTACGCATAGCCTTCGATAGTCGTAAAACCACTCCATCCCAAAGACACAACGTCCATGACAACGGGGTCCGGCTTAACACCAAACCCCGTTTCACGTAAAACATTGTAGGCAGAGCGCTTTACTTTTAACGATACTCGTCCGCCAACTGTTTCCAAGCGGGTAGCGAATTGACAATCGTTTCGTAGCTCACGCAATAGCCCAGGCGGAACCAACCCGGCATACCAAAGCTGTCCGAGGGAACCGCAAGCAACTCATACTTCTTTGCGCGCTCGCAAAACGCATTCGCATCGGGCTCGAGTGCCTTCACCCACAGGTAGAAAGCACCGTCCGGCTCAACATAGGTGTAGCCGTACTCCGCTAGTGCGTTGGTAAGCGCGGTGCGGTTACGTGCATAGGCCTCAACGTCACTCGGCTCATCGATGCAGTCGATAATTACGCGCTGAAAGAGCGCCGGCGCGCACACGAAGCCCAGCGTACGGGCAGCACCCGCAACAGCCGGCATCAGACGGGCAGCCTGCGGATTGGTGTTGGGAACCAAGATCCAACCCACGCGCTCACCAGGCAGCGACAGCGACTTGGAATACGAGTAGCACACGATGGTGTGCTCGTAGATCGAGGGCACCCAAGGCACCTCGGCACCATACACGATCTCGCGGTACGGCTCATCCGAGATGAGCATAATCGGATTCTCGGAATCGCGCTGAGCGTTGGCCTCGCGCAGAACATTGGCCAGTCGCGTCAGCGTGTCGCATGTATATACGGCACCGGTCGGATTGTTGGGCGAGTCGATAATGACGGCAGCCGTCTTATCGGTGATCGCCTTGAGCACGTTGTCCACGCTCAGCTGGAACGTGTCTTCATCAGCAGGCGCCTCAACACACGTGCAGCCGGCCTTCTCAATCCAAACGCGATACTCCGGAAAGTACGGGGCGATAACAATAACCTCGTCGCCCGGGTTCGTAACGGCGTTGAGCGTACAGGTGAGCGAAGCCGCGGCACCCACCGTCATAAAGACGTCCTTACCCTCATAGTTCGTGCCAAAACGGCGGTTGAGCGACTCGGCCACGGCGGTACGGCACTGCGGCAGACCCGGTGCAGGCGTGTATCCATGCAGCTGGTCACTCGGCAGTTCAAGCGCCTTTTTGATGGACTCCGCGACGGCAGCGGGAGCAGGAACGCTCGGGTTGCCCAGCGAGAAATCGAACACGTTTTCCGCGCCGATTTGCGCCTTGCGCTCAAGGCCATAGCTAAAAATCTCACGGATGATGGAGCTCTCCGCACCGCGAGCATACATGGTTTCGTTGATCATCTGTTCCCCTTTCGCATAGGCGCTATTGTACGCTTTAGTCGAGCAAAGCGCCGCAGCAATGTTGATTGGGGACAGACTTAAATGCGTGAAAACGCTCATTTAAGTCTGTCCCCAATCAACAGACGGCCCCATATCGCTCAAAAGAAAAAACCTCCGCAGGTTTCCCCGCGGAGGCTTTTGCCACAAAGACTATTTGTCGGCGTCGGTGTCGGCACCGACGACGGCATGGTCATCGTCAGCATCATCGGATGCGGCTTCGGCATCCTCCTGCATGGCCGCCTGCGCAAAGGCCGCGGCATCAGCCGCCAGCTCCTCCTCGCTCATGCGAGGCGCGCGCTTCTTGGTCGGCATGCCGGCCGCCTTGGCATTGCGCTCCTCCTTGGCCGCCAGGATATCGCCCTCGCGCTCAAGGTAGGCATTCCACTCGTTGTCGAGCAGGGCATTCACGGCATCGCCCTCGACAGTCTCGCGCTCAAGCAGCACCTTCGCCATCAGATCGAGCTGATCGCGACGGGCATCCAAGATCTCGACCGCACGACGATGGGCCTCGCGCATGATGCGCTGAACCTCGATATCAATGCGGCGCGCCGTCTCCTCGGAGTAATCCTGGTGATCGGCGTAATCGCGACCAAGGAACACCTGATGTTGCGCCTCGCCAAACACTTGCGTGCCCAGCTCCTCGCTCATGCCCAGGCGCGTGACCATCTCGCGCGCCATCTTGGTTGCGCGCTCCAGATCGTTGCTCGCGCCCGACGTAATATCATCGCACATGAGCTCCTCGGCAACGCGACCGCCCAAGAACACGGCGAGCTCGTCGAGCATCTCGTTCTTGGTCTTGAGGAAGTGGTCCTCCTGCGGAAGCTGCAGCGTGTAGCCCAGCGCCTGGCCGCGGCTGACGATCGAGATCTTGTGGACCGGATCGGAGTGCTCCAGGATGTGGCCCACCAGGGCGTGGCCGCTCTCATGGTAGGCAATCGTGGTGCGCTCGGCCTCGGTCATCACGCGACCCTTGCGCTGCGGTCCGGCAATCACGCGCTCCATCGATTCCTCGACCTCGTCCATCGAGATCA
>URJD01000138.1 GCA_900548075.1 uncultured Collinsella sp. | reverse complement strand
GACGGAAAGCACATTAAGTGCTTTCCTTTGCGTGCGGAACTCGCGACAAACTTAACCCCCGCCCCCAGCCCCGGAGACCCTCCCTGCCGTCACATTGTTCGAGCCGTTGTTGTTGCTCGCCGCTTCGCGGCTCGGCGGCCCCGTTCTCCGCGGCGGGGTTTGTCTAAGGATCTTGCTGAAGCTCCGCCTTTGGCTCAAATGGAAACGAGGGACGCATCTGCATCCCCCGTTTTTGTTGCGGTTACTCCAAGTCAATAAACTTGGTGCTTATGACATGGCCGTCTTTTACTAGCATTCTGGCCATGGTGGGGCCTCGGGTGCCTCTGGGGTAGCTGGCGCTGCCCGGGTTGAGAACTAAGCAATGGCCCACTTGGGCTTCTTTGGTTACGTGGGTGTGACCGTTGATGGCTACGTCTACGGATCCCACCGGAAGGTCTTCGCGGTAGTGGGCTACGGCGAATTTGAGGCCTTCGTAGGTAAAGAGCGCAAGACGGTCTACATCGGGGCCGTAGTCGCGGTAGTAATCGTTGTTGCCCAGTACGGCCCGCACGGGGGCGATGGTGCATAGGTGCTCGTAGTCCATCTCTGACGTAAGGTCGCCGGCGTGGATGATCAGGTCTGCGCCCTCAAGCTCATCCAAGAGCGCAGGCGATAAATAGCCGTGGGTGTCCGAGATGATGTCGATGCGCTTGGCGCTTGCGCTGTTCATGGGATCCCTTCCGCAAAAAACGATTCGGCAGATACATACAAAAAAGGCCCCACGGCTCCGCAGACGATGGGTCTACAGGGCTGCGGGGCCAGTGTGCTAGAGACTCAGAGCCTTCTTGAGCGGCACGACGCGGCGGCGTGAGACCGGCACGCGTTCGTCAACGCCCGTGATGCCCAGTTGGATGGCGCCCGAGGGCACCGTCTCGACGTCCGTGACGCACGCCAGGTTAACGATATAGCGGCGATGCACGCGGAAGAAGCCAAAGTCGCAGAGCTTGGCCTCAAACTGTGCAAGCGAGGTCGTCGACAAAAAGCGGTCGTCGACGGTATAGATGCAGGAGTAATCGTCCTTGGCCATGATAAAGCGAATGTCGTCCACGGGAATGAGCACCTTGCGGCCACCCTTTTCCACCGGGATGCGCTCGATGGTCACCTTGCTGTCCGTAACCGGCTTGGCGCGTTGCATGACCTTCTCGATCGCGCGATCCAAGCGAGCTTCCTCGACCGGCTTCATCAGATAATCGACGGCATCCACGTCGAATGCCTCGACCGCATGGTCACTATACGCAGTCACAAACACGATCGCCGGCGGATTTTTGAGCTTATGCAGCGCCTCGGCAAGTTGCAGGCCCGAGGCACCGGGCATCGAGATATCGAGAAACACGACATCCACGCGACTTTCCATAAGCATCTCGATGGCGGAGCGGACGCTCGACGCCTCCGTGATCGTGCCGATCTTGCCCGTTTGCTCGAGCAGGAAGCGAAGCTCCGAGCGAGCCGGCGCCTCATCATCCACAATCATCGCACGCAGCATAGGGATAAAACCTTTCGTCAACTAACTACGCCGGGCATCCGTCGCATGACGTTGAACCCGTAGCCTTTTATTTTACTCTTGAATGTCAAAGATGCTCTCTGACAAATCAAGATGAAGGAGCACTTTGGTGCCCTTGCCCGGCGCCGATTCGACACGCGTATAGGAGTGCGGCCCATAAAAGCGATGGATGCGCTCCGAAATATTGTGCATGGCCACGCCGGCGCCGCCACCTTGGGGAGAGCTGGCGTCGGGACGGGCAGAGCGCTCGTCAAACAGTCTGGCGGCGGTACCCTCATCCATGCCCACGCCATTATCGGCCACAGCAATCAAGATTGCATCCTCGCCGTCTTGGTGAACGGTCACGTCGATCCTCAGGGCGTCGTCATCGCCCATACCATGACGCACGGCGTTCTCGACAATCGGCTGGATCACGAACGCCGGCACCAGCGTATCTTCCACGTCCTCGGACACATCGAACGTCGCAAGCACGCGGTCCTCGCCAAAGCGGGCCTTCTCAAAGGTAAGGTAGCGCTTGGTCTGTGCGACCTCGCGCGAGACCGGAATGAGCGATCCCGAGTTGTCGAGCGTGGCGCGATAGAACGATGAGAACTCACGAAGCAGTTCGCGGGCCCGCAGCGGGTCGGTGCGCGTAAACGATGCAATGGTGTTGAGCGTGTTGAACAGGAAGTGCGGGTTAATCTGCGCTTGCAGCGCACGCACCTCGGCGCGCGCCGTGAGTTCCTTTTGCACCTCGAGCTCGTGGATGGCGAGCTGCGTGGACAAGATCTCGGCAAAGCCCGAGGCAAGCGCGTACTGGGTACGGTCGACGGCGCGCGGGGTCTTGTAGTAGAACTTGAGCGTGCCGACGGTACGATCGCCCACCTTGATGGGGGCGATAATGCCGGCGGGGACTTGGTTGTGCGAGCCGTCCGAGCCCACGACATCCACCATACGGTTGAACGACTGCACGATGCCATGTTCGATAACGTAGCGTGTGGCAAGCGTGTGGATGGGAGAATCTGGCAGTAGTTTTTCCTCAAACTCGCCCGCGCAGGCAAGCACGTTGTCCTCATCGGTGATGGCCACCGTCATGGCGCGCGTCTCGGGCAAAATGCGCTGGCACACCAAACGCGCCGACTCCTGCGTCAGACCGCCCTTAATGTCCTCGAGCATGGCCGAGGCCACCGAGAGCGTCTCCTCGGTGTACTGGGAGCGCACCGAATCGGGATTGAGCGTCAAAAAGATAAAGATGCACAGAAAGATGCACAGCAGCGCGCAGGCAATCACCGTGGCGATCGGCTCGATACCGGTCACCAAGGCAAAAATAAAGTACACCAGCACGCAAATGGCGCAGGCAACGGCAATGATGCGAAAGATTGATATTGAACTATCGCGCTGGGCGCGGCGGTCGATCATTCGGCCCCCTCCAGGATACTGATCAGTTGTGCGTCACGCCAAAGCCCGTCCATGATCTTGGGCCAAAAACTCTGGAAACGCAGGTAGCTTGCAGCGTTTTGGCGCGCATAGGCCTTTGCCTCGTCGATACCATGGCGCCAGATGCGCAGGTAGCCCTCATGCTCGCGGGTAAACACGCTGCGGACCATAGCGGTCTTGCGCACGCGGTCGTCGAGCTCGCGCGAAATCCACGGGCCCGGGTAGGGCATGAGCGATGCTGCCGTAACGGGAATGAGCTCCTTTTGATGCGCGGCGAATGTCAACTTGGCCCGTTCGTAGTACCAACGGTATACATCCTGCATAAAGCGCGGTGAGCGCTTTTCGGACTCCGGAGGCAGATGGCGCACGGTCCACTCGTTATCGAACCACACGTCGTAGCCAAACATGCGCATGTTAAAGAGGTAATCCAAGTCCTCGCCGCGGGTGATAAACGGGTCAAAGGCCACACGCGTAAAGGCGCGGGCGTGCAGGGCCATCAGGCCGCCGCACACGTAGTTGGAGCGCGAGATGCGGGTGCCCGAGAGCGCCTTTTTCATCCAGCGATTAAACTCGATACGCTTGGTCCACCAGCGATGACAGATACCCGCCTTGTCCGTAGGGGCCAGCGGCGATCCATCGCGATCGTAGAAGTAACCGCTTTTGACCAAAATCGGCAAGCCCTGGCGTGTCTGCTGCCCCAGTGCATACGTCGCACGCTTCATAAAGTCGGCGTCGATGACGGTCTCGTCGTCATCCAAAAAGACAACCGCATCGTGCCCCAGCACCGCCGCGCAGGCAAGGCCCATGTTACGGATGGCACCGTAGCCTCGCAGGCTCACGCACTCGCCCGAACCCTTGGGCGCAATCTGCGCCACACGATCGGCGATACGCGATGCCTGAGTATTGGTGACAACGGTGACCTTGAGCGTAGGATGTGCGTTGACGATATCGTGCACGCGCAACGACACATCGGCTGTGGCAGAAACGGGGCAAACCACCAGCAAGATAATACGTGGAATGTCGCGCACCTGTTCGAGCGAGGCCAGGCAACGGTCGAGTTCGGGATTGGCGGCGTTGAGTCGCGTCGAATGATCGTAGGTGCCAGGGGCGTTTGCGCGGGCGTCATCGCCCGCCCAATACGTTGGAATCACGACCGTGGCGTTCATGCCTTACCCTCCCTGCAACACAAAAACGGGGCGCCGCCAAACACAGGCGACGCCCCGCGACCTAGCTGACTCCATCATACCCACTTGGGCTAATCATTGTTCGGAAGTCAGAATGTTTATTGCGGATACTTCCAAAAAGGTACCGCGGATAGGCACAATAGCCGCCCGGCACTCGTTTTTCCTCGCTATGCCGGCTGGGCCATGCGAGACAGGCGAACCAGCAGGATAAAGCCCACCACCAGCAGCACGCCGATGGACAGGACGCCCAGCGAGGGGTTGCCGGTCAGCGAGGTGACAACCGACACCAGGAAGGTGCCCATAACGCTTGCATAGCGGCCAAAGATATCAAAGAAGCCGTAGTACTCGTTGGACTTTTCCTTGGGGATGATACGGCCAAAGTAGCTGCGGCTGAGCGCCTGCACACCGCCCTGGAACAGGCCGACGAGGATGGCAAGTACCCAGAACTCGAAGGCGGTCTTTAAGAAGAACGCGGCAAAGAGCACGATACCCATATAGGCGGCGACGGCCACCATGATCATGTTAAGCGTGCCCACGCGGCCGGCGAGCTTGCCGTAGATAATGGCGGACGGGAAAGCCACGAACTGCGTGACGAGCAGCGCCAGCACCAGCTGGGTCGAATCGATGCCCAAGGCCGAACCGTAGCTGGTGGCCATGGAGATGACCGTGTGGACACCGTCGATATAGAAGAAGAAGGCGATCATATAGACCAGCACGGTCTTGTTGTGGGCAATCTCACGCATGGTGTGTCCCACCTCGGAAAACACGCCGCCCACGATGTGACCGATAGTGTCCTCGGGACCGCGCTCGCGACCGTACTTTTGCTTATAGGTGCGAA
>URJD01000137.1 GCA_900548075.1 uncultured Collinsella sp. | reverse complement strand
TCGAGCCGGACGTCACCACATACTGCGCGTTATCGACCCAAGTCTGAGTCTTGCCCTGGGCATCGCGACCAATGACGGTCACATTCGCAGCAAGCTGGTCCTTAACGACAGGGGACACGCTACCACCCGTAAAGGCAAACTCAATCTTCTGCCCCTGGGTGAGCTTGACGCTGCTCGCGCCAACCGAGGAAGACGCGCCGTCGACGAACAGCTGCCAGTAGGCATAAGTCGTCGGATCGTAGGCTAGCGTGCGACCATCGCTCGGGGATGTGATGCTTTCGAGGTAGAAACCGTATGCCGTGTTCGGTTCGTACTTCGCCTTGAAGCCTGTCTTCTCCTGCAGCTTAATGAAGGCATCCGCAGCCGTCGCGCCATCGTCGAGCTTGAGCTGCGTAGGCGCCACCCAGGTCTGAGCCTTGCCGTCGGCATCGGTGCCGACAATCGAGAACGAGACCTCGACTTGCTTCTTGGCGACATCGCCAGTTTCTGTCGAGTTCTCTGTCTGGACGGCAGCCGCGGCGGCAGATCCTGCTTGGCCAGCGGATGCCGTCGAAGACTGCTCGCTCGTGGCGGGGCTCTCCCCCGTCGCCGAGCCTTCGTCGCCAGTTGCTGCCTCTGTTGTGGCGGCACTGGCTGCAGGCGCGCTCCCGGAATCCGAAACCTCGGCGCCGCTCTGCTCAGCGGCACCGCCCGCAAGCGCTGCGTCCTCGCCCGGCGTCGTAGCCTGAGCCACAGCCTCGGCAATGCCCTCGGCGCCCTCGGCCCACAGCTGAGCCGGCGTGGTGCTGAAGGCCATCGCGAAGGCCAGGAATGCCACCAGGCCGCGCTTGGCTACGCCGCGCGCAATTGCGCCACGGCGATGCGAGACGCGCTGGCGCTCGTCCACAAACATATCCATTTGTCTCCTACTGTCTGTACTTGGAGCGTTGCCTTGAGGCTGCCCCACGTCATCGCGCATGTTGCGCTCGAGTTCCCCCATCGGGGTCCCCCTTCCCTCCAGAGCCCTATGCACACCGGCGGCATACGCCGCAGCCACATGCAAGATGGGAGGCGATCCGACTTAACCTTAACGACTCGGGCACGTCGTCCGATCTGCGACGCGAACATCCCGAGCCAAGAGGAATTACGGTTACTGGTACAGCCGGGGACTTGCACCCCGATTCTCCCAAACGCGCAGGAAAACCGCGCGTTCGTGCGTCTCCGCACCACCATCTAGGCCATCGATTATTACCGTCAAAATGGTATCACGCAAAAGGGCCCCGCACACAGGCGAAGCCCAAGGTAAAAGCTATTGTTTGCGATAGGAAAATGCGGTGACGGTCGCAGCCTCTAGTGTTTGCCGCCGTGGCTGTTGAGCCAGATATTGCGGCCCAGCATAAGCGCCAGCACCAGCGCGCTCACGTAGCCCATAAAGCCAATGACCGGGATACCAAACACAACCGGCTCGATGCGTGCGTAGTACACCACCGACGAACCGATAAACAGGCCGGCGATAACGATAGCCATCGACATGCGGTCGATAATTCCGCCCAGCTGTCGCAGCGCCTTATCGCTGCTCATGATCTGCGTGTTCACCTTAAGCTGCCCGCGCGTGAGCATACGCGAAGCCAGCCCCAGGTACTCAGCCGCCTCGAGTGAGCCCTTCGCCGCGCGATAGCTGCTCGCGGCAAGATCGCGCCCCATGTCGCGCACGCGCGCATAGGTGCTTTTTTCGTTTTTGATGTGCGTCTGGATGATTTGGATCATGTTGACGTTGGGCATATACTCGGTCAGCAAACCCTCGAGCGTCACCATGCCGCGAGCGAACATCGTTACCACGCTCGGCAGCTCAACATCGTTTTTGCGCGCCAGGTTTAGCAGCGAGGTCAAAAACTCGCCGATATCCAGATCCTTCAGGTCAAGGCCCGCAAAGTCAGCCACGATAAAGTCCAAATCGGACAAAAAGGCCGAATGATCGAGCTCGGCCGAATCGCCACGCGTCACGGCAAAGCGCATGAGCGAATCCTTGAGCTTGGGCACGTCACCCTCGGCCACGGCGAAAATCATGTCCTTGACGATACCGCGGTCGTGACTCGACATGCATCCGACCATGCCCAAGTCGATAAAGTAAACGATGCCGTCTTTGAGGATGATGTTTCCCGCATGCGGGTCGGCATGGAAAAAGCCGTCATCGAGCACCTGCGTCGAGTAGTCCTCGACAATCGCGGCACCGATCTTTTCCAGGTCATAGCCCTCGGCCACCAAGCGTTCAGGATCGGCGATCGAAATGCCGTCGACGTAATCCATAACCACCACGTGCTCGGTGCACAGATCCAAGTAGGACTTGGGACACGACACGCCGCGCACGCTCTTATGAAACTCGTAAAAGTCGTTGAGGTTTTTGGCCTCGGCCAAGAAGTTGGTCTCCTCGCGAAACGAGGTCCACAACTCCTCGACTACGCCGTGCAGGTCAACGAATTGATCGGTGTTGACGAACTTGGAAACGATACGCACCACCGAGCGGATGATATCGATATCCTGTGCCATAACCTGCTGCGCACCGGGGCGCTGCACCTTGACGGCCACGTCCTCGCCCGTCACCAGACGAGCGCGGTGCACCTGCGCGAGCGATGCGCTACCAAGCGGGTTGGGGTCGATCGCATCGAACATCTCCCCCAGGCGCAGGCCGTATTCTTCTTCCAGACAACTGAGTACGACCTCGTACGGCACCGGCTCCACGTCGGAGCGCAGACGACGCAGCTCGTCGCAAAAGCGCTGCGGCAGGATCTCGGACCGGTTGGCCAGAATCTGCCCCATCTTGACGAACATGGGGCCGAGTTCCTCGAGCAGGCGGCGCAAACGAACCGGCGTGAGGTTATCCCACACGCGGTACTTTTTGACCAGGCGAACAATCTGCCCAATGCGTTCGCGACGACCCGCCGGCGTGAGCTGGTATTCCTCGTCCGGCGCCATCGCGTCGGGCTCCTCGGGCACCATATCGACAGCGCGCGGCTTCTTGCGAGCGCCCGAGACGGCGGCGTCGACCTCATCGACAACCGCCGCCTCGTCACCCAGAGGATCTAGATTGTTGAAATCGGTGGTGGAATCTGCCATCTGCGCTGCTACTCGGCCTCTTCGGTATCCTTCGCATCGTCGGGCTCAACGGACTCGACGGGCACCGAGGTCACGTTGTCCTCGACCGAATCGACGATGTCGCGCACATGGGCCAGGAAGGCCGTGCGCTCGGGGGCGGTCATAACGCGGACACGGGCAAGGATAAGCTCGTCGAGCACGCGCTGGGCCGCGGTCTCGCCCTGCGTGCCCAAGCGCTCGGTCAGATCGGAGATGGTACCGCCGGCCTGCTCGAACATATCGGACACGCTGCGGGCGATATCGGGAGCGCCTGCGTCCTTGCGCACCTGCTCACCCTTGGTATTGAGGTCGTCGAGAACCTTCTTGCTGCCCTCGACGGCAACGGCGGCGGCGCCAAAGCCAACGTTGATGGCGCCGTTAACAAGCTGATCGAGTTTCATAACCATGGTTGTCTCCAATCACAAACAACTGCATTGGCGTTCTTGTACCCAAGATTGAGCGAAAGCGACAAAGCGTTTTAGCGCTATTCGATCGACGGGAAATCCCTACCTCACGTTGTCGTTCATCGCGAAAGAGTTCTTCATGGCGCAGCTCGTGGTGTAGAGCACCTTGCCCAGCAGGGCATCGGTCTCCACGCGGACACGCTCGGCAAAGGCCTCGTTGGCGCGTGCAAGCTCGGCAGGCACCTCGGCCTCGGGCAGAACGGCTACGGCAGCGTCGACGTCATGGATCTGCTTGTGGCCCATGCCACCGACCTTCTCCTGATAATCCTCGACCGCGCGACCGCACTCATGGAAGCGGACGTCAGCCAGCGCGCCGATCAGGCGGTTGGCCCAGTAGAAGTTTTCGGACGTCACGCGAGCCTGCGTGTCGGCATAGTACTCGGGCATGGTCTCGACGTTGGCGTACAGCGGAACCAGCGCGTTAAACGAGTTGGAGCCAAACGCCATCCACTGCACGGCGCGATAGGTCGGCTGCGCATAGGGACGCAGCTGCAACACGGCGAGCTGGCTGTTGCGGTTGATGCCGATGGGGCGATATGCGCCACGCGTAGCGGGCGTGCCCTTGCTGCCGTAGCAGTCGTACTCCGTGCCCTGGTAGTGGCTCGAAAGCACGTACTTGATGTCCTCGATGGTCACCTTGCGCTCGGGCACGCGGCTCCAGGGGATATCGTCGCTCTCGGGCGTGTAGTCGGCGTCGGGGCCATCCCACACGTCGCTGGGGTTGAGACAGCGCTGCATGTACCACGCGCGCGGCGTGTTGTAGACGTGGTCGCTGTCGCTGTGCGAGCCAAAGGCCTCGCGCGGGTTAAAGACCGCAGCCGGGCCGTCGCCCTCGACGCCCAGCGTCAGGTCCAGATGCCACTCGGCCATCCAGGCGCGCAAGTCGGCGGAGCACATGTGGTCGGCCTGGGCGCCCTCGGCGTCATCCAGGTCAAAGCTGTCGATACCCAACTGGTTGGGCATGGTCACATAGGCGTCGTCGGGCACGCGCTTGGCGATCCAGTGGTGGCCGCCGATGGTCTCGAGCCACCAGATCTCATCCACGTCGCTAAAGGCAATGCCGTTGTTCTCGTAGGTGCCGTAGCGCTCGAGCAGATCGCCCAGAATGCGCACGCCGTCGCGGGCGGACTTGGCGTACGGCAGCACCAGGGTCACCATGTCCTCCTCGCCCAGGCCGCCGGGCTGTGCCGGAACGTATCCGTCCTCGCCCTCGTTGCCCTTGGCGGGCACGTAGTCCACGAGCGGGTCGGCGCCGCGAACGCGCTCGTTGGTGGTGAGCGTCTCGGTTGCGGACATGCCCACATTGAGCTCGTTGAAACCGGCCTCGGCCCAGATGCCGTGGCCCGGAACAACATCGGGGACGCTCGTGTAGCGCATGGGGTTATCGGGCAGCTCAACGGTCAGGTGACTCAGGACGCTCGTGTAGACGCGCGGCTGATCGTCGGGATGCACCACGCGCATACGCTTGGGCTCAAACACCCCGTTGGACGAGTCCTCGTTGCGGGC
>URJD01000136.1 GCA_900548075.1 uncultured Collinsella sp. | reverse complement strand
TCTATGCCACCGTGCTGTGGTACCTGTACTACGTGCCCATGACGCTCATTCCGCTGCTCTACCAGTTGTGCGGTCTGCGCCTTGCGGGCCTGGAGCAACACCGCCTGGGTCGCCGCTACTGCGCTGCGCTGTGGATTGTGGCCATCCTGCTTATCGGATTTGTGCTCACCAACGATTTTCACCAGCAGGTCTTTCGCTTTGACCGCACAAGCGACACCTGGAGCAACGATTACACGTACGGCTGGGGTTATTTCGCCGTGCTCGTGTGGACGGCTTTTGACTTCGTGGCCTTTTTTGTCCTGGTTGGTCGGTCCTCGTCCTTTCGCGTCCAGCGTTTCTCGGGCACGGCGGTGCTCGTACTGCTGGGTGGCGCATTCTTTGCCATCTCGTATGCTCTGCGCGTGCCCTGGGCATGGAGGCTCAACTTTTCGCTCGTCTATTGCGTCCTGTGCGTGGTGGCGATGGAAATCTGTCTCGATTGCGGTGTCATTCCGTCGTATCACGACATCGCCGGCATCTTCGACACCTTGCCGCTTGACCTCAAAGTTCTAACGCGCGACCTGCAGGAGGTCTATGCCACGCCGGTGTCAAAGCCAACGCCGGTAGGCGTGCGCGAGGAGTTGCAAACCCAGGAGCACGGCCGCGCCCATGCCTTTGCCGTGGCGTCCGATCCCGATGTAATGTACCGTGCCTTCCCACTGCTGGGCGGATCGGCCCTGCTTGCCCAAGACGTGTCGGAGCTCAACGAGCTTAACCGTGAGCTGGCACATCGTCGCATGGTGTTGCAGCGTCAAAACGAGCTGCTCGCCGCCGACTACGACCTTAAGACGCATTTGGCAGATCAAGAGGCCGAGACCTTGTTGGTCCAAGACGTGGACCAAGCGCTTGCCCGCGCGCTCGAAGGGATGTACGACCTGCTGAGCTCGCTGCCGCCGTTGACCGACGAAGCGTCTTCGCACGAGCGCTACCGCATGCTGCAACGCGCCAAGATGCTCGTCGCCTATTGCAAGCGCAAGGGGTCGCTCACGTTGGCACAGCACGGGGAGAGCGGTTTTGATCGCGACCGCATTCAGCTCATTGCCAACGAGCTCGCAAGCGACCTGCGCACCATCGATATCGATTGCGCCTCGATTATCGCCATACGGCGCCCGATGCACGCCAGTACGGTAAGCGCCCTGTACGACTGCGTGTATGACTTTGCGTTTTTTGCCTACACCACCGACCATCCGGCGCTTATGTATCACTTGGGCGACCATGACCGATGCAGTGTCGAGCTGCGCGCCACGCTTTTTTCCAACGATGATGCAGCTCTTTCGCAGACGCCCGCTGCGCAAGAGCTCGAAAGCGCTCTGCAAGGGCGCAACGTGGCATACCGCCTTGAGGGCGAGCCCGGCCAGCTGCGCATGATCGTCTTGATGCCGCGGGCGGGTGAGTGACGATGCAGATTTCGCTCATCCTTCCCCAAATCGTTGCGCTCGATGTTGTCTTTGCCCTGGCTGCGTGTCTGCAGACGATCCACGTCCCGCTCATTTCATCGCGCCGCTCGTCCTATAACCGTAAGGTGATTTGCGCCTACGAGGCGAGCCTCGTGCTTCACCTGGTGGTTTCGGCGCTTATCCTGTTCGCGTCGTCTGGCTCGTATCTGGTGGCGCCGCTTGGCGTTTGCGCCAGGGCAATGGGCGGAGTGCTGTGGCTCAATGCCGCAATCTTTGCCTATGGCGTGGTGCTTATGGTGCGCTATCGTCGCCCCGTCATGCTGGTCGAGCTGCTGCTTGTTGTCGCCGTTACACCGCCGGTGGTTTTTGCCATGGGCTCGGCGTGGACCGTTGTCCTTATCGCAGAGGGAGCGTTCTTCCTGTTCCGTTCCATCGCGGCGCTCTTGATGGACGTCCGTAACCGCCAGGAGGATATCACCATGTTCTCGACGATCGAGACCATCAACGTGATTCCCGTGGGCATCCTGTATCTAGACCCGAGGGGCCGTCCGCTGCTCATGAACCGCTGCATGCGCAAAAACCTGGTGGAACTTCATATGCCCACCGATCTAGGTGACATGAGCGGCACATGGAACGCCCTGCGCAAACTTAGCATGCAAATGCCCGAAAGCAGTAGGAACCGCGTGCGGATTAACTTGGACCGTTTTGGTGAGGCGCGGGCGGTGGTCGAGGTTTCTCCCGCCGAGATTCGCTTGTTTGTGCACGATGACGTTATGGTTTCGGGCCGCCTCTTTGAGCGCATTATCGGCCTGGATGTAACAGAGTATGCGTATGCTCATGATCGCCTGGCGCAAGCCAACCACCTGCTTGAGCTTGCGGGCCAAGAGCTCCAAGCCCAGATCGAAGAAGTCAAAAAAGTTGCTGACAATGCGGCCTATCTGCGTATGCGCGCTCGCGTGCACGACGTGATCGGGCAGCGTCTGTCCATCCTCCATCGTTATCTGGAGGAGGGGCGCCTGGATGACGAGTCACTCGAGCAGATCGACCCGCTGCTGCGCTCAATCGCTGCCGATCTGCGCAGCGGGGGCGACGCCGAACCGGCAGAACAACTGGGCGATATCGTCCATGCCTTTGGCCTGGTGAGCGTGCAGATCGATGTGGAGGGCGAGCTGCCAAGCGACGCGCGTGTCGCCGCAGCCTTTCTGCAGATTATCCGCGAAGCCTCGACCAATGCCACCAAGCATGCACAGGCCCATCAGGTCCATGTGCGCCTGCGGCAGGAGACGTCGGAAGACGGCGCTGTTGCGCGGATGGCCGTTTCTAACGACGGCGCGCCTGCACCCGTATCGTATCGCGAGGGAACGGGTATCCCAGGTATGAGGCATGTCGCACAGAATCTGGGCGGCAGCCTGGAAGTCCACACCGCCCCGCCCTTCACGCTTACGGTGTCCATCCCGCTCGCCTCCAACGCCACGGCCCAAAGGAGAAGCTCATGATCCGCGTGTTAATCGTCGAAGACCAGACTATCTTGCGCGAGAGCCTGGCGCGTTCCGTGGGCGACCAGCCCGACATGACCGTTGTCGCCGCGATCGCCGACGCCTCGGATGCCTTGGACGTTGTGCTCAAGGAGCGTCCGGACATGATACTGATGGATGTGTGCACCGAGCACGATTCCAACGGCATCGTGGCGGCGGCGCGCATCAAGGAGCAACTGCCCGAGTGTCGCATCATTATCATGACCGGCATGCCCGAGATCACCTTTGTCGATCAGGCCCGCGAGGCGGGCGTCGACAGCTTTGTGTACAAGAACGTCGGTATCGACGAGCTGTTCGCCGTGATGCGCTCCACGCTGGCGGGCTATTGCACGTTTCCCAAGCCGCCCGAGAGCATTTTTTCGGGCACGGCGGCCCTCGACGATGTCGAGCTGTCGATTTTGCGCCTTGCCTGCGAGGGCAAGAGCCGCCGCGAGATCGCGGCCGAGCTGTTTATGAGCGAGGGAACCATCAAACGCCGCATTTCGGAGATCCTCAACAAGACCGGCTACGACAACATCATGCGCCTGGCCGCGCGCGCAGTAACGGAGGGCAGCATCGTTCCCAACATGGAGCGCTAACGCTCGTTACGCATCGGCATAAAGCGGCGGGGCCGCAGGATTATCTCCTGCGGCCCCGCCTGGCATGTGCGCGGATATGTCCGCCAATCCGCGGCTATCGGTGTCTGCCGTTACGCGATGGTTGCGCTGTAGGAGGCGACGTCCTCGTAGGAATCGGTCAGGTAGGCGTCGATGCCGATGGTCGTGTTGACCAGGTCGTCGAGGCTATCGAGCTCGCCGCTCGAGAACGTGAATTCCTCGGTGGCGTTGGTGCCGGGCATCAGGTGAGCCGAGAACCAGGGTTCCTTCATGGTGCCGTTGACGTTGGTCTTCCCGCTGGGAGCGTAGAAGGTCAGGTCCTTGTCGCTCTTGTTGGTGATGTTGACGACAAAGCCGATGTCGCCCCAGTCGTCCTTGAACTTCTCGGTGACGGTGATGGTGCACAGATCGTCATCGGCGACGGTGACGGCGGGGGAGATTTCGGCGCGCTGGACGTCGTCGTCTTCGACGGCCTCGTCGATCTCTTCTTCCTTCTCGGCCGCCTCTCGATCCTTCTTCACCGTGCCGGACAGGTCCTTGTCGGACTTGGTAAAGACAAGATTGCCGTCATCCTCTTCGAGGATGAGCTTGCCGTCCTTGAGCTTCATGTCATGCGACTCGTCTTCGGCGGTGATGGTTACGGTGGTGGCGTCCTTTGCCTCCCATTTAAGGTCGACGACTTCAAGGAACAGGTCGAGGGCACCTGTACCGTCCTCATCGAGAATCAGGACGCAGTGCACACCCCAATCCTCGAGCATCTTCATGTACTCATCGGTCAGTTCTTCGCCCTCCAGGGTTCCACCCGAGAGTTCCCAGCTGCCGACGAAGTTGGCCTTGGGGTCTTTGCCGCCGCCGCTGCAGCCCGTCAGGGCAAAGGCGAGCGCCAGGACGCATGTCAGGAATGCGAGCACGGACTTTTTGAACGTTGTCTTCATGGTGTCCTCCTTTATCGAACGAAACCCATAGAAGCAAATGCGGGGGTGGCGGATCCCCCGCCAATTACCAGATAGAGGGGCTAGGGCCGGGGCGTTCCGCAGTTGCTGCAGAACTTGCCGCCGTTTTCGCTGCCGCAGTTGGGGCAGAACCACTTGGCCGGTGCCGGGGCGGGTGCGGGACTACCGCACTCGGAGCAGAACTTGCCGGTGTTGGTGGCGCCGCAGCTGCAGGTCCATGCGCCGGCCGCAGGTGCGGCGGGAGCCGGTGCGGGAGCGGGTGCCGGAGCCGGCTGCGGGGCGGCCTGCTGCTGTGCTTGGCCGGCAGCGAACAGCTGACTGGCGTTCATGCCGCCCATGCCACCCGCCATGCCCATGCCCATAAAGCCTGCCATCGCGCCGTTGGGGTTGGCGGCTGCCGCGCGCATTGCGTCGCTCTGGGCGCTGGCAATGTTGGCTGCCGCCATGGTGGGATCGCGCATGACCGCGGCTTTCTGCAGGTCCTTGATCATCTGCTCGTCCTCTTGCGAGGCGGCGATGGAGTTGACGCCAAAGCTCACGATCTCGACGCCGCGCAGGTCACGCCAGTCGGCAGAGAGGACCTCGTTGAGCGCGCGGGCGAGCTCGGTGGTGTGGCCGGGGATGGCGC
>URJD01000135.1 GCA_900548075.1 uncultured Collinsella sp. | reverse complement strand
GACGCTGCAAACGCCCCTAAGCGGCAATCTGACGTTCAATCGTCGGTCGCGTACCAAAGTACGCTTCCCTCCTCTTTCACGTCACCTTGCTCGCTTAGGGACGTTTTCGCTGTTGGTGACGATAGCGCGGCGTTTCCATTGCTGGAGCTAAAGGCTTTCTTTCGCTTTCGCTCTTAGTCGAAAGCTATCAAGCGACATTCCGTTATTCGGAATGTCGCTTTTGTTTTGTGCTGGTTATTTCGCCAGCGTTGGTGAATATGCTGCGTGTTTGGCGTTTGTCACTATAAGATGGTTACTTACGTTAAACGTAATTCGATGTTCTTGAGGGTAGGGGATTGATTTGGGTCGTGCTGGGGATATGACGCCGCCTTTGCGTTGGCGGTTGGGTGTTGCTGGCGGGGTGGCGCTCGTTGTGCTGCTCGTTGACCAGTTGACCAAGCTTGCGGTTCGTGCCGTGGGCGATGCACTGCATGTGACCGTCATCCCCGGCGTGATCGACTTCCTGTTTGTCCGTAATATCGGCGCTGCCTTTAGCATGGGCGAGGGGCATGGCATCGCGTTTGCCGTGCTGGCGCTGGCGGTCATTGTCGCTATTGCCGTGTACCTCGTTCGTGCACCCCAGCTCGCCCATCTTGAGGTTGTGGGCATGGCGATGGTTGCGGGCGGTGCTATCGGCAACGCTATCGATCGTTTGGCCTTTGGCTTCGTGACCGATTTTATTGCCACCACCTTCATCGACTTTCCCGTCTTCAATGTGGCCGATATCGGCATTACCGTGGGCGTTGTGCTCGCCCTCTTCGGCTACATGTTCTTGAGTCCCGCGGCCCGCGAGGTTGATGCGACTGCCGAGCTCAATGCCCGTGATGAGGCCCGCGCTAAGCGCAAAGCCAAGCAGCGTGGGGAGCGTGCCCGCAAGATTCGCGAAAGGAATGAGCGTTAATGGCCGACATCCATATTCTTGTTGCCGACGATTCCGCTGGTCAGCGTCTTGACGCCTATTTGGGCGCCAACGATGGCTGTCCCACGCGCTCTGCCTGCGCGCATCTGATCGAGGGAGGCGCCGTTGCCGTCAACGGTGAGACTTGTCTCTCTAAAAAGTACGCCGTACGCGCCGGCGATCGCATCTCGGTCGACTTGCCCGAGCCGCACGACCCGACCGACGTGATTCCCGAGGCCATTCCCCTCGATATCCGCTACGAGGACGACTACCTTATCGTGCTCTCCAAGCAGCGGGGCCTGGTGTGCCATCCCGCCCATGGCCACGAGAGCGGCACCCTTGCGAACGCTCTGGTCTACCACTGCGGCATCGACCATCTTGGTACCGTACAGGGTGAGGACCGCCCCGGGATCGTGCATCGTTTGGATCGCGATACCTCGGGTCTCATGCTTGCGGCAAAAGACGACGACACCCAGCGCGCGCTCCAAAATCTTATCCGTACACGCACGCTCGACCGTCGTTACATTACGCTCGTTCACGGTCATATCGCTATGGATGAGGGCACCATTAACACCGGCATTGCCCGTTCTACGCGTGACCGTGTCAAGATGGCGGTATCCGATGATCCCTTTGCGCGCCAAGCCATCACGACCTTTAAGGTCCTCGAGCGCTTTGATTCCACGCGCTTTGACGATGGATATACGCTCGTTGAGTGTCATCTGTTTACCGGTCGCACGCACCAGATTCGCGTGCATATGCGTCATATCAACCACGCCTGCGTGGGCGATCCGCTCTACGGCAAGTGCGATGCGCGCGCCGACCAGGGCCTGACCAGGCAGTTCCTTCATTCCTGGCGCGTGGCGTTCGACCATCCCGTGACGGGGGAGCGCATTGAGTGCCGCGACGAGTTGCCGTGGGATCTCGCTGCGGTTCTCGACGATCTGGCTCCGCGCTCGCTCGGTCGCACGGCCGCCGGCGACGACATCGTCCCGCAGCTCGGCCTGCTCGAAGCCTAGCCGGTATTAGGTGGTTT
Organism: uncultured Collinsella sp.; assembly: GCA_900548075.1. Taxonomy (GTDB): domain Bacteria; phylum Actinomycetota; class Coriobacteriia; order Coriobacteriales; family Coriobacteriaceae; genus Collinsella. Next base: position 3,247 of record URJD01000135.1, on the reverse strand, counting down.
CTTGAACTCGGTAAGCCTGCGGTAAGATATATGATTGTTTACGTAACGCGTTCCTGGGAGCCTGCATGCTCGCCTTTTTACAAACCAACACGCCCATCGTGATCTTCAACCAGATTGTCGTCACGCTGCTCACGGTCTGCTTTCTGTACCAGGTGGTCTTCTTTGTCATTGGCGCTCTTCGTGGCGAGGTCGCGCCTCCCAAGGCCAAAAAACTCCATCGCTATGCCTTTTTTATCGCGGCGCATAATGAGGAGGCCGTGATCGCCAACCTCGTTCGCTCCATCAAGGACCAGGATTATCCGTCCGAGCTCATCGAGGTTTTCGTGGTCGCCGATGCCTGCACCGACAACACGGCGCAGCTCGCGCGCGAGGCCGGTGCCATTGTTTACGAGCGCAACGACCTGGCCCGCAAGGGCAAGAGCTGGGTCATGGACTTTGGTTTTGATCGCATCCTTAACGAGTATCCCGACACGTTTGAGGGCTACTTTATCTTCGATGCCGATAACGTCATCTCCCGCGATTACGTTTCCAAGATGAATGATGCCTTTGACCAGGGCTTCCATGTGGTCACGAGCTATCGCAATTCCAAGAACTTCGGCAGCTCGTGGATCTCGGCAGCTAATGCTACTTGGTACCTGCGCGAGGCGCGCTTTCTCAATAACGCGCGCAACATCTGCAAGACTTCTTGCGCTGTCTCTGGTTCGGGCTACCTCATCTCCGCCAGCGTTATCGAGGGCATGCACGGTTGGCAGTTCCACACGCTGACCGAGGACATTCAGTTCACTACGTTCTGCGCTATTCACGGTATTCGCATTGGCTATGCGCCGGCGGAGTTCTTTGACGAGCAACCCGTGACGTTCAAGGCATCCTGGAAGCAGCGTATGCGCTGGACCAAGGGCTTTTACCAGGTGTTCTTTACCTACGGTAAGCATCTGGTCAAGTCGACGTTCCGCTATCATCGCTTTGCCGCCTACGACATGTTCATGACGATCGCCCCGGGTATGCTGCTATCGCTGATCTCGATGCTCGCCAACGCGACGTTCTTGATTGTGGGTGGCCTTTCGCATGGTTTCTTGGCTACCGAAGTCGAGATGCAGGCGTGCGCCGCTTCGCTCATTATGACCTTCGCCATGATGTATCAGACCTTCTTTATCCTGGCGCTGCTCACGACTATCTTTGAGTACAAGCACATTCACTGCGCGCAAAAGTGGCGTCTGGTGACTAACCTGTTTACCTTCCCGATCTTTATGTTCAGCTATATCCCCATCACGGTGGCCGCGCTGTTCCTGAAGGTCGACTGGGTGCCGACGCAGCACGCCGTCAACGTTACCCTTGACGAGGTCATGCAAGGCGCCAAATAACCACCAACAAAACCTCCGCAAAGGGGACAGGTACCTTTGTGGTGGTTTTTGCTTTTGAGCAGCTGTTCATGGAGATGCACGATGTTCTACATCCCATTTTGGATCTGCGCCTTTGCCGGCGTGGCCATTGATGCCCGAGAGCGACGGTTTCCCAATGGGCTTGCCGGCGCATGTGCCGTGGCGGCGTTGGCGGGTGTTTGGCTCGACCTCGGTTTGAACACAGCGCTTGACCACGCGGGTCTTGCCGTCATCGTGTATCTTGCTCTCGTGCTGACTGAGTCCCTCTGGCGTCGTCTTCGCCAAATCCCGGGCATCGGCATGGGGGATGCCAAGGCGCTCTTCGCGCTTTGCACGCTCGACCCTATGGGTGGCATCGTGGCATTTGCCGTCGCACTCCTGGCCCTGGCCCTCTCCTGCCTCTTCACAAAATCGCGCTCCCTGCCATTGCTCCCGTTTTTAGTGCCGATTTTTGCCATAATCGAGGTCGTGGGTTGCACATTGTAACCGATTGCGCATCCTTCTTAAGGAGCATGCCATGGCAACTAATCAAGAAACGGCCGTCATTAAGGCGCGCATGGACCGTATTCCTTCGGCGTTGTCGCCCGAACTTGTCGAGCGCATTGCCGCTGATCGTGCTTCGGGCTATGTCAACCCGTATCGTTGCAACGACGATCAGGTCATTCGTCGTATTGATCGCGCCGCCGACAAAGGCACGCTTATGCGTCTGGCGTTTATGCGCGATACCGAAAAGATACTTCATCTTCCGGCGTACACCCGTTATGCAGGCAAAACGCAGGTCTTTAGCTTCCGTAGCAATGACGATCTGTCACGCCGCGGTTTGCACGTGCAGCTCGTCTCCCGCATTGCGCGCGATATCGGTCGCGCCCTGGGGCTCAATTGCGATCTGATTGAGGCGATTGGCCTGGGTCACGACTTGGGGCACACGCCTTTTGGCCATGCGGGTGAGCGATTCCTCAACGATATCTACCACGAGCGCACGGGTCGCTACTTTTTCCATAACGTGCAGTCGGTCCGCGTGCTCGACGCACTGTACGGCCGCAACGTGTCGCTCCAGACGCTCGACGGCGTGCTATGCCATAACGGCGAGTACGAGCAGCGTGTGTTTGAGCTCTCGGACATGAGCTCCTTTGACCAGTTTGACCAGACGGTTGAGGATTGCATTGCCACGGGCTATAGCGCAATTGGGCATCTGCGTCCCATGACGCTCGAGGGCTGCGTCGTTCGCATCTCGGATATTCTTGCCTACGTCGGTCGTGACCGTCAGGATGCGATCGCGGCGGGCCTGCTTTCGCCCGACGCTTTTGATGATGGCCGGGGCGGTGCCTACAACAGTTGGATCCTCACGCATGCCTCCATCGATATCGTTGAGCACAGCTATGGTAAGCCGCGCATCGAGATGAGCGAGGACCTGTTTGAGGAAATTCGCCGAGCCAAGCGCGAGAACTACGAGAAGATCTATAGCAAGGGCGGTATCGAAGGCGATTCCGAGGCGGAGCTGCGCGAGGCGTTCGTAAAGCTCTACGACCGTTGCCTGCGGGATCTAAACAGTGGCGACGAGTCCTCTTACATCTTTAAGCACCATATTTCGCGCATTGAGCAGCAGCTTTCCTACTATGATCGCACCTATGCCTGGCAGGACGACAAGGATCAAGCCGTGGTGGATTATATCGCGAGCATGACGGACGGTTATTTCTGCGAGCTGACGAGCAAGCTGTTCCCTGGTCTGGAGTTTCCGCACCGTACCTATATTAACGAACGGTAGTTCGTATTAATTCGGTATACTGTTAGTGGAAAACGTTTTTGATTGATACACGGGATGGCTATGGACGACCTTTTTTCTGCTTCGACGCGCGAGCGTTCCTTTC
>URJD01000134.1 GCA_900548075.1 uncultured Collinsella sp. | reverse complement strand
ATATCGTTCGCGATTCGTGCCTCAAATACGGCATCCCCATCCCTGAGTTCTCGGGAGACTATGACGACCTCTATGAGGAGGCCATGGCGGAGCGCTATCCCGAGTGGGTGGAACTATGAGCACAGAAGGCGTCCTCAAGCTGTTAATCGATACCAACGTATGGATGGATTACTTTTCTGGCAGGTCCGACCGTACGGCAAATGTCGTCCATCTGATCGAGATTGCCGACGCCTCGGAGCGGATTGCCCTGTTTGCCTCGTCGCTTTCGGTCAAAGACGTTTCATATCTTGTCTCGGCGGCAATCAAGCAGGAGTGCCGAAGAAAGACTGGCTCACTGAGTGATAACGCCATTGCGGCGGCAGATGAAACGGCCTGGGCATGCGTTCGACAGATGCGCGAGCTAGCCCTCATCGCCCCGGTCGGTGCAGACGAGGTCTTCGACTCCTTTGTGTTCAAGTATCATCACAACGACTTTGAGGACGACCTGATGCTGGGCGTCGCCAATCGCATCGATGCCGATTACGTCGTGACGGAGGACAAGAATCTTATTAAACATACCAATGGCGTATGCATAAACGTTAATCAAGCGTTGAGGTTGGTTGAGGGGTCCAACGTCCCTTCGGCGAGGCCCGTCTAACCTGCTTTATCTTGATAAAGTGGCGTTTCCCTGCCGTTAGCCGATGATGCAAGGGCGCTCGGCGTTTTCGACTGGTTTATGCACGCTAAGTCTGGGAATATACAAGTCGCATGTCTTACTGTCTAACCAGTTGCGCCAAGGAGGCACCATGGATTACAAGATCACCGGCTACGAGCCCGCCCAGCTGTTCCATTTCTTTGAGGAGGTCAGCGCGATCCCCCGTGGGTCTGGCAACGAGAAGGGCATCAGCGATTTCCTGGTTGCGTTTGCTAAGGAGCGCGGCCTCGATGTGTACCAGGACGAGGTCTACAACGTCATCATTCGCAAGCCTGCATCTGCCGGTGCCGAGAATGCCCCGACCGTGATGCTGCAGGGCCACATCGATATGGTGTGCGACAAGTTGGGTTCCGTCGAGCACGACTTTACGACCGATGGTATCGACCTGGTCGTCAAGGACGGCGTCCTTACCGCCAACGGCACCACCCTGGGCGCCGACAACGGCATTGCCGTCGCTCTGATGCTCACTGTTCTCGATGACGATTCGATCGTTCACCCCGCCCTCGAGTGCGTATTCACCACCGACGAGGAGACTGGCCTGGTCGGCGCCGAGACGCTCGACAAGTCCCAGATTAGCGCCCGCACCATGATTAACCTTGACTCCGAGGAAGAGGGCGTTGCCACCGTCAGCTGCGCCGGCGGCGTCGTCGTTACCTACACCTGCCCGATCGCGCGCGAGCACAAGACCGGTAGCACCCTCACGCTCGACATCTCCGGCCTGCTGGGCGGTCACTCCGGCAGCGATATCCACCTGGAGCGCGGCAACGGCAACCTCATCATGGCCCGCATCATCGACCGCCTGATGGTTGCTGGCGAGCCCGCCATCGTTAGCTTCAACGGCGGCACCAAGGACAACGCCATCAACCGTGAGTGCAAGGCTGTTCTGGTCTATGCCGACCACGCTGCCGCCGAGGCCGCGGCCCAGATCGCAAAGGGCATCATCGCCGACGTCACTGCCGAGCTCGAGGTCTTCGACCCCGGCTTTACCTGCACCGTCGAGATTGCCGACGACGCCGAGGTCGAGGCCATGGACCAGAAGTCCGCGCTTGCCCTCATCCGCGCCCTGCGTCTTGCCCCTAACGGCGTGATTCGCCGCAACGTCGCCACCGACGGCTCCGTCGAGGTTTCCTCCAACATCGGTGTGGTTGCCACCTCTGATGACCAGGTCAAGATCATGCTGTCCCCGCGCTCCTCGATCACCTCGCTGCAGAACGAGTTCAAGGACCGCCTGCAGACGCTTGCCGATGTCCTGGGCTTCGACGCCAAGTTTGAGTTCGAGTATCCCGGCTGGAGCTATGCCGAGCATTCGCCGGTCCGCGACGTCTTTGTCGAGAGCTATCGCGAGCTCTTTGGCTCCGAGCTGCGCATCGAGTCCATTCACGCCGGCCTTGAGTGCGGCCTGTTTGCCGAGGCCCTGCACGGCCTGGACGCCATCGCCGTGGGCCCGACGCTCTCCGATGTCCATACCCCGGACGAGAGCATGGAGCTCGCTTCTGCCGAGCGCTTCTACGAGCTGCTCATCGACGTGCTCAAGCGCCTCGCTGCGTAAAGGTTGCGCTAGCAGCAGTCCGAGCCACGTGCTGGTGGATTGCAAATGACATTACGTGAGGGGGCACCCGAGCTTTTGCGACGGGTGCCCCCTCTCTTCTTTTGGGAAATGGGAGATTACGGACACCTAGCCCATATCCGCCCTGATGAGGTTGAGGGTGCGCTGGCAGTTTTCGCGGACGGGGCCGAGCATATGCTCGCGCAGGTCCGCCATGCCGGGCAGGTCGGCGTATTCGTCCATGACCTCTTCCATGCAAATGGGTACCTCGTAGGCGAGGTCCATCATGGTCGCAAAGCAAAACTTCTCGGATAGCCCGGCATCGGTGAGCGCCGCCTCCAGCGCGGGGTTGCCCATACCGTGGTATCGGCGGATAGCGCCTGGACCGATGCGCCCCACACGATTTTCGCCGCCAACGCTCATGGCCAGGCGTGCCCGACGTCGCATGCGCTCATACGCCAAACCCGACGCGACATCGTACATTCGAGCCATCATGGCTGCGCCGTCGTTTCCAAGGAGCAGGGAATAGTTTTTCGCATGCGCATCCGGTGCGCCGATAATGGCGTTGAAGAACAGTATCTGCGTAAACAGATATAGGTTAAGTTGATGGTGGCTCGTATTTACGAGGAGCTCTTGAATGTCGCGGGTGGTCGGGCCGCCGTCTGCCGTGTACTTTTGGGAGGGCATCACCCCAAGTGCCTGACAGAGGTCTTCTTGATGTAGGCGCCTGATCGTTCCGTCTTCGACTTTCACGCGGTCATAGCGCTCAACAATGAGGGCAGGTTCGTCCTCAAACATACGATATTTGACGTTTGCCGTTGCGATACCGGCGCGCTGGGCGCTTTTCATGCAGACAAACTCATTGAGAGCCTCGAGTTTAAATCCGATAACGCCATTTTTGAAAATATGCGTTGTGGGCGAGGAGCCTATGCATTCGCACCAGCGGCCGTTTGTGAACGCGAGCGCGAATTTGCCCTGGTTGCCTCCAAGCGACCAACTTTCATCTAGGCCCATCCACGATGCATCGCGGTCATCTCTGATCGACTTGAGACGGAGAGCAATTTCGTGGTCGTCTATAGGACAGTATTCGCCAGCGCGATGCAGGACGGCATCGGCATCTTCTTCGGCACAAAACTGCACTCCGCCCGGACAGTCGAGTCCGATATGGCTGAGCAACGCAACGGGATTGTTGGGCCTAACGTCGAATTCGGCGGCAATCGCTTTTCGCTGGTCCTCGCTGTCGGGTAGAAGGCCAAACAGGTACGGATTCATGACCTGTTGTCCGTATGTGCGATTCGATACGGGTATGTTGGTCGATAGGGCTGGCCCGTCATAGTCATGATCGTAGGTAAAGCTGATAAGACCGTTCTCATCTTGCGTGAGCGTTCCCGCAGGTACGCCGCAAATAATGGTCCGAAGTGATGTTCTGGCCATTGGCTATTTCCCTTCGGGCTTGGTTTGGTTAGATACGTTTGCGGCAATCGAGACTCCGAGATTGGACATGGCGAAATCGGCGAAGACCTCGTCGTAGAGTGCGGATGTAAAGGGGGCATCTGCAAGAGCCGGAATGGGGGTACTACGACGGTTGCGATGGTGAAAACGTTGAGCGTGATGGCACCTGGGGGTGCTGCGAGGCAGCGGATTGGCATGCGGGGCGTCGACTGGTCGCTCGTTTTTCGCTTCGCCGATATCCCCTTGAGCGGCGAGTGCCAGTCCAAGAGCATTGAAAATCGTCAGCAGCTTGTCGAGTCGAATGCCGGTGGCGTCTCCTAGCTCGAGCGATGCGAGCAGGCGCTCCGAAACACTGGCCGTTTTAGCGAGGGCGGCACGGGTGAGACCCTGAGCCTCGCGTGCCTGGCGCACGTAGATGCCAGCTTGGCGCGGTGTGGTGATGGGAAGGGTGTCCACGGCGATCTCCTAACGTGCAGACTTTTGCATATTAGTATGACATGCAAAAGTCTGCACGAAAAGGCCTCATGCAAAACTCTGCATAAGGCCTTGTGCTGGCGTTGAGTTTTGAGCGATTGTGCTTGGCGTTACAGCGCCAAAATCCCCAGATGCTCAAGCAAGATCTTAAGCCCGATGAGGATGAGCACGACGCCACCCACGATGGTGGCGGGTTTTTCGTAGCGCGCGCCAAAGGTGTGGCCGATCGCTACGCCGGCGACGGAGAAGATAAACGTTGTGACGCCGATAAGCGATACGGCGGGAACGATGTCAACCGAGAGCGCCGCAAACGAGATGCCTACGGCTAGGGCGTCGATTGAGGTGGCGATGGCGAGGATCAGGTATTCTACCAGGTCAATCTTTTCGGCATCCTTGTCGTCGCCTTCGTTCTCATCTTCGTCTTCGGAAAAGGCTTCCCACAGCATTTTGCCGCCGATAAAGGCCAAAAGGATAAAGGCGATCCAATGGTCGATGGGTCCGATGATGCCCATGAATTGACTGCCGAGTGCCCATCCGATTACGGGCATGCCGGCCTGAAAGCCGCCAAAGAACAGGCCGAGCACTACGGCGACTTTAAGGTTGATTTTCTTCATGCCAAGGCCCTTGCAGATGGAAACGGCAAAGGCGTCCATCGAAAGGCCAACGGCGAGCAACACGAGCTCTGCGAGTCCCATAGTCTGGCTTCCTCTCTGCGGGCGAGCCCGCGTGTACCTCTTGGGGAAGTAACAAAAAAGACCCGTGGCGTACGCGTTGCGCGCACAGCCACGAGTCTCGTTCATTAAGGCAAGCCAGGCCGCATCGGCCAGTGTGTTGACTTGCCGCGCCACCGGAGGCGAACCCGATCACGCGACTACTCCCTCATTTATGCGAATCCCGATGCTACCACATAAGCAGCTCATTTGGATTGGGGCTCTCAGCTGTGTTCGCTCATTCTGTAAGCATCGGATTTTGCGGGCGTCACAGGGGCAAACCGTGAGAAACTTATTGACGTTTATGGAGCGTATACGATGGGAGCGATGCCTTGGATAAGAACGAGCTGCAAA